>JASJGO010000203.1:0-34402 GCA_033791505.1 Cycloclasticus sp. | reverse complement strand
CACTGCATGCTAATAACGTCAACATGCAGGTGCTAGCAGAACGCGGTGTCGAAATTTTCTTTACCCAGGTGTTTGACGACAACTTCTTCCACGCTGATATGCACCCCGGTAATATTTTCGCCTCGGATGACGCGAAATATCTGGCGGTCGATTTTGGCATCATGGGTAGCGTAACGCTCGCTGATCAACGCTATTTGGCTGAAAACTTTCTGGCTTTTTTCCAGCGCGATTATTTCCGCGTGGCTCAGTTGCATATCGAATCGGGCTGGGTGCCAAAACATACGCGCGTCGATGAATTTGAAAGCGCCATTCGAGCCGTTTGCGAGCCCATTTTCGAAAAGCCGCTGAAAGAAATTTCGTACGGGCACTTGCTACTGCGCCTTTTCCAGACCGCTCGCCGCTTCGATATGGAAGTGCAGCCACAACTCGTACTATTGCAAAAAACCTTATTGAATATAGAAGGACTTGGGCGTCAGCTGTATCCCGATCTGGATTTATGGCAAACGGCAAAGCCCTATCTGGAAGATTGGTATAAAGATACCGTTGGGCCAAAAGCGACCTTCAACAAACTAAAAGCCCATCTGCCTATTATGGCGGAGAAGTTGCCAGAACTGCCGGAGATGCTGTATCAGGTGCTCAGTGATGCGTCGAAAGGTGAACTTGAAATCCGCTGGAAGTCCAAACAGTTAGACGAAATTAAGCAGCAGCTGGCGAAAAACCACCGCAGAAATATTATGGCTATCTGTGGTGGCAGCCTAATTATTTCAGCCGCCATTATTTTGGCTTTAGACGGCTTCTCGCCACTGATGCTCGGTGATGCTCCCGTCGTTACGTGGGCCTTAGGCGGTCTGGGTGGCGTATTATTATTTGGCGCATTAGATACCGACTAAGGAAAGACCATGACCTTGATGCATACCCCAGTGTGTGATTTTGGCATACCAGCCTCAGACTTTAAGTTGTTAGGCGTCGATGGTAACTATTGGACGCGTGATGACTGCGCGGCTAAAAACGGCCTGCTGGTGATGTTTATCTGTAATCATTGTCCTTACGTAAAAGCCATTCAAGAACGCCTGGTGGCGGATATGGCTATATTGCAGGCCAACGGCGTCGGCGTGGTTGCGATTATGTCGAATGACCCGAACGACTACCCCGAAGACTCTTTCGGCAAGATGCAAAAAATAGCCAAAGAAAAAGGCTATAACTTCCCTTACTTGATAGATACGACACAGCAAGTCGCTAAAGCCTACGGCGCTATATGCACACCAGACTTTTTTGGCTACAACAATAATATGCAGTTGCAATACCGTGGTCGGTTAGACGAAAGCACTAAACAAGTCAGCGCGAAAGGATTAAAGAGAGAACTGTTAGACGCCATGTTGATGGTCGCAAAAACGGCTAAAGGACCTGTTGAGCAAGTGTCGAGTATGGGGTGTTCTATAAAGTGGAGTTAGTCGAACTGACAGTTCGGCTTTACGACACTTATCCTCTGTGAGGGTTAAATGGATGTAGTTTATATTTCACACGTTCTCTGTTTTTATGTGAGTGCCTTGAATAAGACAAACAGCTTTCAAATCGCGGGATATTAAGGTAAGGTTTTCTTAGCAAAAGAATTGTTCAGGTTTGCCAGGATGTTGAATTTATAAAAATAACTAACGTAGGAGACTGCAATGAAATTTTCTTCAATATTAATAACATGCTCAGTAATAATGTTGTCTTTTTTCGCCAACGCACAGGCTGCAAAAGATGCCGGTGAAGGACATGATTACCGAACGTTCCACACCAACGGTGAAATAGTCTATGGCGAAATAGCTGATTCCTACAAAGCCGAGTTGGTGATGTATCTCGCCGGCAATCAGTTTATGGTGATGGAAGAGCTGATTAAAGATTTCCAATCTAAACATTCTGATATTAAATCGGTGTACGTTGAAACGATTCCGCCGGGCCAGATACTTAAAAAACAGCTACTACAACAGGGTGAAATAAATGGCCAAAAGACCGCCATCAACCCTGATCTATTTGCCAGCGTTAATATCGGTCACCTTAAAAAGTTGAATCAAAAAGGCTTGATGGATGAATACATGATCTACACCCACAATAAACTTGAATTAATGGTCGCTGCAGGTAACCCAAAAGGCATCAAGGGACCTGAAGATTTGGCTCGTGATGACCTTGTTCAGTCACACCCCAATCCACTGACCGAAGGCATTTTCAAGTTTTACGGTAGTGCGATGTTAAAAGACTTAGGCATACACAAAAAAGTAACCGCTGAGAAAGAGTGTAAAAGCTGCTGGGCAGTAGAAGGTAAAACGTGGTTCACCTCTCGGCACCATAGGGAAACCCCAGACCTTATTGAAAGAGGCGAAGCAGACGTCGGTATCGTGTGGACGTCTGAAGTCGTACACGCTAAAAAAGAGGGGAGGCCAATAGAAGGCGTTGCCATTCCTGCGCCGTATAACAAGCAAGACGAAGTTGCCTACGCCATTGGCCCCATGTTAGCAGGGCGTAATATGCAAAATGCCAGGCGTTTTATGGCTTATCTGGCCACTGCTCAAGCTCAGGAAATCTACCGTCAGTATGGTTTCGTGCCAGCTACTGAAGAAGAGCTGAAGGTAAAGTCTCTTAAAGTAAAATAAGGGCTTGTGAAAAGAGAGTTGGTTTAGGCGACGCTACTGGCTAGTAATCACGGGTAAATGGTCGAAAGAACAGCGGCTCAGTATGAGCCGCTGTATTTAGAAGTGCATCAGCCGCACAATGACTGGAGGTATTTCCAATGTCTCGCATGAAACCACTAAGTATTGATGACTGTCAGGATGCAGAATTAAAAAAAGATTTTTTGCATTTTATTAACACGCTCGGTTTTGTTCCGAATAGTTTATTAACCATGCAGAGAGTTCCCGCCATCGCCAAGTCGGTTATTCAAATGAACAAAGCGGTTTTTGCCGCAAACGGCCAGGTGGATGTAGGCTTTAAACGATTGATTGCACATATGGCTAGCCAGGCGGTGGGATGCCAGTATTGCAAGGCGCATACTTCTGTTAGCGCCACGCGGTTTGGAATCAGCGAAGAAAAGATGAGGGATGTTTATAATTACAACAACAGCCCCCTTTTTACGGATAAAGAACGGGTCGCGCTGGATTATGCTCTTGCAGCCGCCTCAGTCCCAAATGACGTTACGGACGAATTATATCAACGCCTAAACTCGCATTGGAACGACGAAGAGATCGTTGAAATACTAGGCGTAATCGGCATGTTTGGTTTTTTTAACCGCTGGAACGACTCAATGGCAACGCCACTCGAAGAAGAACCCTTAGCAGCCGCAGAACATTTAATCGCCGACAAAGACTGGAGTGTCGGTAAGCACACATAATAACGACCCTCCTCCAAGCTAATTACAAATCCATAAGGTTTTTTGCTAATTCGTCTACCGCTGAAAAAAAGGTGAATGGCTGGTATTCATCGAAATAACTCGTTCAACGGTTGTTTCGGTATACATACGTTTTTGCAGCTCTGGCAGAATAGCCTGATCTTGTAAGCACTCAATATAAACGCGAGGAATACGACCAAAATTTTCTGCCGTAAAGCGTACCGGGGTCACGATGCCTGCAGTGGGTTCCGGACGCGTTAATGCCTTTGCCTTCACGATATCTTGCGTAGAGCAATCGTGATAAAAAGTGGCTTCTAAACCGGATTCATTAAAATAAACGACCGTTTTATCTTCCGACAACGCTTTATTTTGCTCGAGCAAACTGCCGCTAATGTCGTCGCCATAACCGAGCCGTGCGACGCCGTTAGGTAGCAGAAAAGCACTCAAATAGACCAGTTTTTTAATACGAGCCGGGCATTGTTCAGCGGCCTGGGTTATAGATATGCCGCCCAAACTGTGGCCGACTAAAATAACCGGCTCAGTTTGTTGATTAATGACCTCACAGACCCTGTTAGCATAAGACTGTAAAGTCACCTCGCTAATGGGTGCAAGGTCTTGCCCGTGAGCCGGCAGGTCGGGTGCAATAACGGTATGCCCCTGGTCTTGCAAGAGTGGTACCAGTTTGTCCCAGCACCAGGCACCGTGCCACGCACCATGAATAAGAACGTATGTGCTCATGTGATAACCTTACGTCGCCATAAAAAACTATGGTAATAACAACTTAATAGCGGGGCAAGCTATTAAATTATCAATGTTATAGTGCTTTTTAAAGTTCGTTTTAACGCCTTAAAGAGAATTTTTATCCGACTTATATTGGTAGATACAACATGTACTACGGCGAAAAACTAAACAGTATTACCCACCTGGTGGGTGCCGTCCTGGCTCTGCTCGGCTTTGGCGTACTGTTAACTATCGGCATTCAAGAAGGTGATCCCTTACTCATTATCAGCTTTATCATTTTTGGCCTGACACTTATTCTGCTGTATACCATGTCCACCCTATATCACAGCTTCCGAGGTCGCGAGCTTAAGAAAATATTTCAGAAGCTCGATCACATTTCAATCTACCTGTTAATAGCAGGAACCTATACGCCTTATATGCTGGTGTCGCTACGGGAATATAATGGCCTGTTAATGCTGGTATTGATATGGACGATGGCTGTTATTGGTTTGCTGCTGGATATTCTTATCAAAAAGCGTATTGAGTGGCTACAGGTTTTGATTTATCTGGCGATGGGCTGGATTTGCACATTGAGTTATTCTGATTTGCAGGCAACCATCCCTGCTGCGGGTGTGATCTGGTTGACGGCGGGCGGTATCGCTTACACGACGGGTATCGTATTTTATGTGTTGGATGATTTAAAAAAGCTTCCCCATGCCCACGGTATCTGGCATCTGTTTGTTTTATCTGGCTCCCTGTGTCACTTTATTTCTATTGCGGTATACGTTAGGTAGTAGGTCGGATATTGCCTACACGGCTATAAATTAAAGAGCGCAGCTAGCTTTTATTTTATAACTGGCGAGTAATGCATACAATAAATCCAATGCAACAAATGTTTTATAGACCCAAATGAACTGTTTCAAACGTTATTTAACACGGAAAGCGTTACGCCGTAACGCAATCCCTTTTTCTATTTGGCGCGCAATAACGATACAACTCCCACTTATAAGAGCAAGAAGCAACAAAGAAAAAGCATGGTTGCGTTTTCTTACCACTTTATTTTTAGATAAAAAGACTTTTATAGGTGCAAATGGCTTAGAAATAACGCTTGAAATGAAAATTACGGTGGCTGCTCAGGCTTGTTTGGAAATTTTATACTTAGGCTTAGATGCCTTTGAAGGATGGGTTCAAATCACCATTTATCCATCTGCCTTTTTCGTAAAACGTGATGTAGTGGATGATAGCGGCATAGTTCACCCAACTACCAATGGCCTGAGCGGTGAATCCTGGCGGCAGGGGCCAGTTATTTTGTCCTGGCAAGATGTGCAGCATGACAGTTACACAGTGCGCCTGGGCCATAACGTGGTTATTCATGAGTTTGCCCACAAATTGGATATGCTTACCGGGCGAGCCAACGGCCTACCACCACTGCATCCTAATATGCCGATTAAAGACTGGTCAGCGGCATTGGGTAATGCGTACGCGGCACTCATCAACCGTATGGATCATCATTCGCACGCCTACATCAACACTTATGCCGCAAGTAACCCAGCGGAATTTTTTGCCGTTCTCTGTGAGTACTTCTTCACTTCGCCTCAAACGTTGGAGTTACACTGCCCCGAGGTGCACCAGCAGTTGAAATTGTATTTTAGGCAAGAGCCAGTTATTTGATCTTCAAGAGAGGGTTGTTGCGGTAATATCTAACTCAGTCTTAGTTTGTTATAAATATAAAGGCTGAATAGGTAATTCGTGTGGCCAGATTGAAGACACATGGTTTCTCTTCTAAGCCGTTCAGTGTAAAATTCGTTGTTCTCTAATTAGTGCCAGGCGCGCTAGTTATTAAGCCCACTAAATAAGCAGCGATAATGAGCCAAACACCTCCTCGTAAAACCCTGGCTAACGCCATTCGTGTCCTTAGTATGGACGCCGTTCAACAAGCTAAATCTGGCCACCCGGGTGCGCCGATGGGTATGGCTGATATTGCCGAAGTGTTGTGGAATGACTTTTTGTCGCACAACCCTGCAAACCCACATTGGGTTAACCGCGATCGTTTTGTGTTGTCTAACGGCCACGGTTCGATGTTGTTGTACTCTTTATTGCATTTGTCCGGTTATGATTTGGATATGGAAGAGATTCGTAACTTCCGTCAATTACATTCTAAAACACCGGGCCACCCTGAATACGGCTACGCCGCGGGTGTAGAAACGACTACCGGCCCATTAGGCCAGGGTATTACGAATGCGGTGGGTATGGCGTTGGCTGAAAAGGTGTTAGCGGCGCAATTTAATAAACTTAATTTCCCTGTTATTGACCATCACACCTATGCCTTTATGGGCGATGGTTGCTTGATGGAAGGCATTTCCCACGAAGCCTGTTCATACGCCGGCACCCTGGGTTTAGGAAAATTAATCGCGTTTTGGGACGATAACGGCATTTCCATCGATGGTAACGTTGAAGGCTGGTTTACCGATAACACCCCAGCTCGATTTGAAGCCTATGGCTGGCACGTCGTCAGTGGTGTTGATGGACATAATCCAGAAGCCATTAAAAAAGCCGTTGAGCAAGCTAAAAAAGAAATCAATAAGCCAACACTGATATGCTGCAAAACAGTGATTGGATCTGGCGCACCCAACAAAGAAGGTACGCACCACGTGCACGGTGCACCATTGGGCGCAGAAGAAATCGCGGCAGCGCGTAAAGTTTTAGGTTGGACAGCGCCTGCGTTTGAAATTCCTACAGACGTTAAAGATGCGTGGGATGCAAACGACAAAGGGGAACTAGCAGAAGCCAAATGGGAAGAACTGCTTGAGTCATATGTAGAGCAATACCCAGAGTTATCGGACGAGTTATTACGCCGTTTATCGGGCGAGTTGGCCGATAATTGGGAAGCTCAATCTACGGCGTTTATTGAAGCGGCGCAAAAAGCGGGTGAAACGATCGCGTCGCGAAAGGCATCGCTTAATACGCTGAATGCTTTTGGCCCTTTGCTGCCTGAATTTTTGGGCGGCTCGGCGGATTTAACCGGATCAAACCTAACCGAATGGACGGGTTGTACCGACGTAGACGGCACGAATGCAAACGGCAATTACTTGCACTACGGTGTACGTGAATTCGGCATGAGCGCCATTCAAAACGGCATCGCCTTACACGGTGGATTTATCCCTTACGGCGCGACCTTTTTAACGTTCTCCGATTACGCCCGCAACGCGGTACGCATGGCGGCGTTGATGAAATTAAGAAATATTTTTGTCTATACCCACGATTCAATCGGCCTGGGCGAAGACGGCCCAACGCACCAATCTATCGAGCACGTGTCGAGCTTACGCTTGATTCCAAACTTAGACGTTTGGCGCCCTTGCGACACGGTGGAAAGTGCGGTGGCGTGGAAGTGTGCGGTTGAAAGCGAAAACACACCATCGGCGTTAATTTTTACGCGCCAAAATGTACAGCATCAAGATCGTTCAGCTGAACAATTGGCTGCTATCTCAAAAGGCGGCTACGTATTGAAAGACTGCGATGGCGAACCACAAGTGATCTTAATTGGCACTGGTTCAGAAGTCGAACTAGCGACATCGGCTGCGGAAACATTGTCTGCTGAAGGTATTAAGGTTCGCGTGGTATCAATGCCATGCACGGATATTTTCGACAAGCAAGACGCTGCGTATAAAGAATCTGTCTTGCCCACAGCAGTCACTGCAAGAGTAGCCATAGAAGCGGGTTCAACTGCTCTTTGGTACAAGTACGTAGGTTTGCAAGGCGCAGTGATCGGCATCGACCGTTTTGGAGAGTCCGCGCCCGCTAAGGCGCTTTTCGAGTATTTTGGTATTACTGCCGACAAGCTCGTAACGGCTGCCAAAGGCGTTCTATAAACCCTCGCTAATATGAGTATAAGAGTAGCTATTAACGGCTTTGGCCGAATTGGTCGTAATACGCTGAGGGCTTTATATGAAGCGCAGCGTAACCAGCAAATACAGCTCGTTGCGATTAATGAAGTTGAGCCGCTAGATATTTCTGCCCATCTGCTGAAATACGACACGACCCACGGGCGTTTTGCTTATGAGGTATCGTTTACAAAGGATCAGTTGCTGGTAGCGGGTGATAGCATTCATTACTTATCAGAAGCGAACCCGGTCAAGCTGCCCTGGAAAGCGCTGGATATTGATGTGGTGCTGGAGTGTACGGGGCAATTTAGTCAGGCAGAACAAGCGCATATGCATTGCCTTGCGGGTGCGAAAAAAGTGCTTATTTCGGCGCCATCCGATGAAACGGTAGACGCCACCATCGTTTATGGAGTGAACCACGCAGACTTGAAGCCCGAGTATAAAGTCGTATCGAATGGTTCCTGTACCACGAACTGTTTAGCGCCGATGGCGAAAATACTGCATCAAACCGTCGGCATTGAAAGTGCTCTGGGAACGGTGATACACGCCTACACTAATGATCAACATTTGATCGATTCACACCATACTGATTTACGTCGGGCAAGAGCGGCGGGCTTATCTATTATTCCCACACCCACTCGATCAGTTAAGGCGGTTGAGCTTATCCTGCCCGAATTGAAAGGTAAAATTGACGGTTTGGCGATACGCGTTCCGACCCTGAACGTGGCGCTTATTGACTTTACCTTTACGGCGTCAAAAGCGACCACGGCAGAGGCAATAAATCAGGCGTTAAAAATGGCTTCCGAAGGTGAAATGAAGCATATTCTCAACTTCAACGAGACACCACTGGTGTCGGTGGACTTTAACCACTGCGCTGCGTCGTGCAGTATTGATGCGGCCCAAACCATTGTGCAAAATAACACGCTTGTTAAAGTACAGGCCTGGTACGACAATGAATGGGGTTTCTCTAACCGCTTGTTAGATACGGCAGAAGCGATGATGACGTGCTAGTCGCACCCAACCCAGTAAAAAGAATTTAAATATGACCATTATCAAAATGCAAGAGCTGGATTTATCGGGCAAACGGGTTCTTATTAGAGAAGACTTAAATGTGCCAATAAAAGACGGCAAGGTCAGCAGTGACGCAAGAATTCGTGCGTGCTTGCCCACTATTCAACAAGCGCACGCAGCGGGTGCGATGGTAATGATTATGTCGCACCTTGGCCGCCCAATAGAGGGTGAATACGATGAATCATTCAGTTTAAAACCCGTTGCCGAACGCTTATCAAGCTTACTGGGCTTAGCCGTCCGTTTGGAAAAAGACTGGATTAATGGCGTGGCAGGCAAAGCTGGCGATATTATTTTGTGTGAGAACGTTCGTTTTAATAAAGGCGAAAAATCGGACAATGAGACACTGGCGAAAAAAATGGCCGCCTTATGTGACGTATTTGTGATGGACGCATTTGGCACCGCGCACCGTGCGCAAGCTTCAACTCACGGCGTAGCAAAATTTTCTCCAGTGGCATGCGCGGGCCCTCTTTTGTCAGCTGAATTAGACGCACTGAGCAAGGCCTTATTTCAACCCGCTAAACCGATGTTGGCGATAGTGGGTGGTGCAAAAGTATCCACAAAGCTCACCGTATTGGACTCGATGCTAGATAAGGTTGATCAGCTAATCGTCGGCGGCGGTATCGCCAATACGTTTATCGCAGCACAAGGTTATTCGGTGGGTAAATCATTATACGAGCCTGATTTGATTGATGAAGCAAAAGCACTGATGGCGAAGGCCGAAAAAAACGGCGCTAGTATTCCTGTGCCGGTTGATGTGGTGTGCGCTAAGGCGTTTTCAGAATCTGCCGAAGCAACTGTTAAATGGGTGCAAGACGTTGAAGATGACGACTTGATATTAGACGTAGGCCCGCAAACGGCGAAGCAGTACGCGGATTTGGTTAAATCAGCCGGTACCATTGTGTGGAACGGCCCATTGGGTGTGTTTGAATTTGATCAGTTTGCTGAAGGTACCAAAGTGCTGGCGCGAGCAATTGCCGAGAGCAACGGCTTTTCAATAGCGGGCGGCGGCGATACCTTAGCGGCGGTTGATAAATATAATATCGCCGACAAAGTCTCCTATATTTCTACCGGGGGTGGCGCGTTCCTCGAATTCCTTGAAGGCAAGGCCTTGCCTGCCGTTACTGTTCTGCAAAAGGGCGCATAAAGAACGGCGCCATTTAGACAGGTATTTTATTTCACCCTGCGGGGTCTTTAAGGATTTAATTCAGCGGATTATTCCTTTCTATTTAAGTTATGCTTAACTTAGCCGATACATTGTTTACACTACAATAAATCCGAACGGTGCTTAACTATAGCGCTCACACGACCCATGATAAAAACTAAGCGCTTGCCATTATTTTGTTTACTACTCTTGCTGCTAGCGGGAACATTTTCTCAGGCGGCTACGTTTGCAACGAATGACAAAAAGTTCCTGGAGGTTCGCGTATTAGTGGACGTTTCCAAGAATATGAAATTTAGCGATCCGGATAACCATCGCTTGGCGGCGTTAAAATTATTTGTCAATTTGCTACCGAATAACGCTATCGCCAGCATTTGGATGTTTGATGACAAGACGACTGAAATTATGAAAGCATCAACCTCCGGCATATCCTGGAAAAGTCAGGCGTTAAAAAATCTGAATAAAATTCATTCTGATGGCAAAACAAGTGATATTGAAAGAGCCCTGGCAGTCGCGTCATTAGAATGGGTGACGGAAGATAAGAATGCAAATAGGCATATTGTTTTATTGACCGAGGGAAAGGTTTTGTCAGGTGCGACAAAGGCAAAAAGTCTCGCCTCAAAAGAAAGGGTGTTAAATCACCAGATAGCGCGGTTAAAGGCAGCTGACGTTAGTGTTCACACGATTGGTTTTTCAAAAGAGGCAGATAAAGAATTTTTAGATGAAATGGCTAATCAAACTTCAGGCTGGTCTGAGTTAATAAATACTGCAGACCAACTAGAGCGAGCTGTTTTGAGAGTAAGCAAGCGGCTAGTTGAAAAAAACAGTATTCCGCTGGTGGCGAATAAATTTTTGGTTGATGAAACGGTTAGAGAGTTTACTGCGGTTGTGTTTAGAAAAAAAGGCTTTAGTGTGACGCAGCTGGATGATCCGGAAGGACTGGATTTTGGGGGTTCTAGTAAGCGACTAGGTGTTCGTTGGCACAGGGAGAAAAGCTATGACATTGTGACCGTGAGCAAGCCGATGGAAGGTGAATGGAGGTTGATCGCCCCTGCTGATCCAGATAATGAGGTGTTTATCACGACCAATCTTCAAATGGTCGTTGAGAATATACCAAAAGAAATATACCTAGGCTCAGGTATGCGAATAAAAATGTTGTTCTCAGATAGAGGTAAACTGTTGAAAAGCCTAAGTTTTCTTGGCGTTATTAACGCTACGATTGAGCTGACGGATAAACGAAATGAAAAAGAAGTGATTAAAATGGAGCAAGATATGATCAATGGAGGTTATTTCTTTGCTGACATAGGTAAAGACTTAAAAATAGGCCCTTATAAAGTAGTAGTGAAGGCGGTTAGCGATACGTTTGAGCGTATAGAAACGCTATCATTTCACGTGAAGGCTAAACCCAGAGTTGAGTATGTAGAAATTATGCCGGAGTTTAAACAAGTGCTAGCGGACGCCGGCATTGTGCTCCCGAAAGAAGGGATGACTGAAGCACAAATTCTCGAATGCCCCGATTTATCCAAAATTGTGGTTGGTGGAAGTGGCTTATCTGCAATGAATGAAATAGAAGATACCGTAGTGGAAGAAGAATCCAATTGGTTGCTAACTTCAGGGGTCGTTCTTTTAGTTAACTTGTTATTAGCCGCTGGTGGTTTCTTTGGCTATAAGGCCTATAAAAAGAAAGTGGCCGATGAAGACGAAGACTTAGTTAACAAATTATCATTATGAACGCCGATCTTTTAACTTGGGTTTTGCTAGCAGAAGTTCTGCTCGTTGCAGTAGGAATACTTTGCCTGCTTATTTTTGTAGCTAGCCGTCAGAAAAAAACCACCCATAAGGCAATACAAACGCTCACAAAAAAAATTAAAAAGAATATTTCAGCGCGCAAAGAAAAAGTTGATGAAGATGGTTCTTTTTCTTCATTTAACGATAAGTTGATAGATGAGCTGTTTGACGAAGTGCAACAAAAAGAGTCAAAAATGTATCAACATATCGCAAGAATCTTCTTAAAAAAAGAGGCTGATGATCTTAAGTCATTAGATGTTTATATGAATGAAATATCAGAACCCTATTTGAAGGCACTAAAAGAAGTCATTGATCAGTCACAGATAAAAACACAGGGTGGTACAGATTTATCAATGCTTAATTCAGAACTGGCATTGGTCGTTAATGAAAATGAAAGGCTTTCAGAGCAATTAACTCTCGCTCTAAAAACCCTGGATGAAGTGTCTAATGAATACGCGAATATGTTTGATGGTAAAAAAGAACGAGAAGAGCTAAACAGCAGCAGGGCTCGGGTGTTGGATCATTTTTACCAGGTGTTGCAAAAAGGGAATCGCGAACCGTCGTGACAAAAAGATAGCTTTATCCAATGATGATGTAGCTATCGTATACGAACTAAAAAAGAAGATTTAAATGGATAGTGTTCAGATAATTTTAATTGAAATTTTGCTCGTACTGGTTGCAGGAATAGGCTTCTTTTTTTTTAGAGCGCAGAAGAAAAAATCTGCAATGAGAAGTGAATTAGCAGAATTATTAAAGAAAGTGACTGCTGAAGAGCCCGAAAGAAAAACGATGTTAGTCGCCCAGTTTAAGGCGCTGGGTATTGATGAAAAGCTAGCAGAAGAAAGATCGGTTCAATTATTAGACGCAGAGAAAGCCTGTATTCGACACTTCATTTCTTTTCAGTTAATACAAAAAGAAAAGGATATAGCCTCGTTTCACGAGTCTATATATGGCTTATCAGCGGTTTATTTTGCCGGTAATGATAAAAAGGTTGGAGCCGTACAAGAACTGGCTGCCAATGTAGAGCCTGATTCAAATATTGAAGAGAAAGAAACCGAAGCCGTTGATAGCATAGAAGAAGATGGCGATATTGAAATTATACTTGAAGAGGGCGACGAGACTGCAATCGAGGCGCCAGAAAAAGATGAGATTGACGTGTCACTCGACATTGAAGAGATTGACGAAATAATCGATCTAAAATCAGAATCAGAATCAGAATCAGAACCAGAACCAGAACTCCCAAAATCTTCAATTATCGAAGAGAAGAAGGAGCCTTTTGATATAGACGATATCGTGAACGAAGCCTTTAATGAGGTTGAGTCGGGCTCGAAAAAGCCTGACGATGTATAAGAACCATTCAATTCAATGGTCAAGGTAAGTTTAGGCGTAAAAAATAAGTTGACTTAGCACGATTGAATCATTCATTTTTTGAAGCCTGGTCTTTATGTTTGGATTTGTTAATCGTGCCCTGAAAGTCAGTGTTCTGGGTGTTGGTGCCCCAAGTCAGTCGTTTGGGAATATGTTTTAACTTCCCATTTACCTTCCTCAATAATAATTCCACCCCAGCCAATTTCTAACCCAAAGCCCCAGCGGCTTTGCACGTAAAAAGAAAACATTTGATCATTGGGGTGGTGGCCCAGCTCCATAAAGAATGGAATCTGAGCTTCTTTGCAGCGTTGGCACGCTAATCCAACGTCATTCATATCCGTCACCTGTAACATAAAGTGATGAAGCTTTTTAGGAAAAGGCATTTCAGCAAAAGCTACAGAATGATGACGAACGGTTTTTGTACGCATAAAGGTAGCGTCTAAAATTGGCCCGCCTGGTGCAACTTCCCCTTTAATGTAATCGCTGATGCGCAGGCATAAAATATTTTGGTAAAAATGACGCGTCTTTTCGGCGTTTTGAGCGATGGCCACATAGTGCCCCGCGCCCAAGCTATTGGCAAGGAAGTCACCAATTAACACGGAAGAACGAAATGATTTACTCAGCGGAGCAATGGCCGCACCGAAATATAATTCATGAGTGACGCCATTGGGGTCGGTACAGAGGTAGGCTTTTTTTACAGACCTTTTTGTACACAGCTCATCGCTGGCTAGATTTATTTCAACGCCATTTGATGAAATGTGGTTCACCAGCGCTAGAAGAGTTGATTCAGATTCAAGCTCCCAGCCAATTGCAACGAGCTCATTAATGCCGCCTACCCCGTGTAAAAAGAAAAGTGTTTCTTTGTTGCCTTTGCCTGCTTCAGCAATGCGTGTTTTTCCGTAAGAGGCAGTTTCAACGTATCGAATTTCTGCGCCCATAAAATCTAACCATAAAGACATAGTGTTATCCATTTTTATCACGCAAAAACAAATGACTGAGCCGAGTGTTTATCAAGAAAAGCTCTAATTAATAATGGCTAACCATTTGACTGACACTCGATGGCATCGCTGCTTAAAACAAATACTATCTAAATATTATTTTTATCTAATATATAAGCCATTGCAATAGAAAACTATATGATGGTTTAAATTGTATTAATTATTGAATAATATATTTTATATTCATAGGTTAATCTTTTATAATCTTTGGCATGAAAAGATATGACGCCGATCTTAGCGACGATCAACTTAAAGAAAAAATAATTGATGCTGCAGACAAGCGGCTAAGGTTGTTCGGCTATAAAAAAACGGCGATGGCCGAAATAGCGCAGGACCTTGGTATGTCGACCGCTAATTTGTATCGCTATTTTCCAAGCAAGCTGGAGATTGCAGAAGCATTTGCATTGCGATGCTTTGCTGAAAAAGAGCAGCAACTCGCTGCACTAATAGATTTGCCAAAACGAAGAGCAGATGAAAATTTAAAAAGGTTTGCCGTTGGATTGCTCCAATATAATTTTACTCAGCTCAATGAATACCCAAAAATTAATGAAATTGTTATGGCTTTATGTGAACAGAGTCCTGATTTGGTCGAAAGAAAAAAAGCGGGCGAACTATCTATTCTTAAAACAATATTAGAGCAAGGGTGTCAGCAAAAATGCTGGCAAATAGACGATATTGAACAAATGGGATTAGCCATTATGATCTCCTTGGTTACATTTAGCACGCCGACATTTATGCAACATCAAACATTAGAACAGTTAACAGTACGGTTGGGGATGGTGCTCCAGTTGCTGTCATCTGGTTTATATATAAGGGAATAGAATGCATCGTATAGAAAGCTTTTTTTGTGAGTGGGTACTTAGGCACCGTGTGTTAGTTATCTTGTTCAGTTTACTATTGGTTGGCGTGGCCAGTAGCGGCCTTCAACATTTAAGCTTTGACAATGATTACAGAGCTTTTTTTAATCAGGATAATCCGGATTTACAGGCTTATAATCGCGTTGAAAATACTTACACGAAGTCAGATAACGTATTTATTGTTATCGCGCCAAAAGCGGGTGATGTTTTTCAATCTGACATCTTGGGTTTAATAGAAGAAATAACGACGGATTCGTGGCAAATACCCCATTCAAGACGAGTAGATTCGCTACAGAACTTCCAAAACACCTACGCGGAAGAAGATGATTTGATCGTAGAGGATCTGTACGAGGAATCCACCGATTTAACCAAAGCCGATCTTGAAGGTATTAAAAAAGTGGCGCTATCAGACCCGTTACTTTTCAAAAGAATGGTGTCGGAGGATGGGCGGGTCACGGCGATTAATATAACCATAGAGTTTCCGGATATTGATAAGGGTAAAGAGCTCAAAGACGTGGTGGCCAGTTCGAGAAACCTGGTTAAAAAATACCAACAAAAATACCCAGAGGTAGGGCTTTATTTAACCGGTTTAGCCTTCTTAAATACGTCCTTTGTTGAAGCCGCAGAAAGCGACGTGAGCTATTTAGTGCCGATCAGCTTCGTCATTATGTTGATTATTTTATTTTGCTTGCTGAGGAGTGTGAGCGCGGTGATGGGTATCATGCTGGTCATCATTTTTTCTGATATGGCGGCCTTAGGCATAGGTGGCTACCTAGGTATTGAATTAACGCCTGCATCTGTATCATCAATGCAGATGATTATGGTATTGGCGGTCGCCAATAGCGTGCATTTGCTGGTGTCATTCATCTTTGGTTTGCAGCATAAGGTCCCCAAGTTAAAAGCGCTGTCAGAAAGTATACGTATTAATTTACAGCCTGTCTTTTTAACCAGTGCAACGACGATGATCGGCTTTTTATGTATGAATTTCAGCGAGTCACCGCCTTTCCATGATCTAGGCAACCTGGTTGCAATCGGTGTGTTCGTATCTTTGTGTCTATCGCTAAGTTTTTTACCTGCTTTAATGAGCTTTTTACCCGTTAAAGTAAAGCCTGGTAAGGATGTAAATGTGGCACGACTAGAAAACGTATCCAAATTCATTATAAAACGGCAAAACTCTATTTTGATCGTAATGAGCGCTATCGCCCTGATCTCGGCTTATGCCGTAACGTTAAATAAACCTGAAGAGCTGTTTACCAAATACTTCGATAAATCAATGCAATTTAGAACGGATTCTGACTTTGCAAATAAGACGTTAGGCGGCTTGTTTCAAATCTTGTACTCTGTACCCGCAGGGGTTAAAGGGGGTATTAGTGATCCGCAATACCTTGAAAATCTTGATAAGTTTGCCGACTGGTTTAGGCATCAGCCAGAAATTATCAATACGTATGTGTTGACCGATACCATGCGCCGACTTAACAAAAACATGCACGGCGATAACGTTGATTGGTACGTATTGCCAGATAACCGAGAGTTAGCCGCACAATATCTATTGCTGTACGAAATGTCCTTACCTTATGGTCTGGATTTAAATAACCAGGTTAATATTGATAAATCGGCGAGTCTTTTTGTCGCTACGCTTAAAGAATTGAGTAATGTTGAATTGCTCAATCTGGAGGCCAGAGCGCAAGCATGGATAGCTGATAACCTGCCAAGTTCTATGCAAACCAGAGGGACAGGGCCGATACTGATGTTTGCGCATATTACGGATAAGAATATAAATGGTATGTTGAAGGGTTCAATACTGGCTCTTATATTCATTTCTCTTATACTTGTTTTCGCACTACGTTCTTTTAAAATAGGCGTGATTAGCCTGGTACCTAATTTGTTGCCTGTTGTAATTGGTTTTGGCATATGGGGCTTAACGTATATAGAAGTCAATATGGCCCTGGCCACTGTCGTTAGCATGACGTTAGGTATCGTGGTTGATGACACGGTGCATTTTTTAAGTAAATACCTGCGCGCCAAACGTGAAAAGGGCTACAGTACAGAGCAGTCAATTACCTACGCGTTTACACACGTGGGTAAGGCGTTGACTATCAGCACCATTGTATTAAGTGCAGGCTTTGCTGTGTTGATGATGTCACCCTTTGCGTTAAATTCAGATATGGCGATATTGACCACGTGGATTATCGTCATTGCGCTTATCGTGGATTTCTTATTACTTCCCGTGTTGTTACTAAAATTAGATAAGGATAAAAAATGAAAAAACTAGCATTGCTAATGCTGTGCGCCTTGCCGTGGCTAGTGCAGGCTCAAACGCCGGAAGAAAAAGGATTAGAAATAGCGGTTGAGGCCGATAAACGCGATAGTGGCTTTAGTGACGTGAGCTCTGTTTTAACGATGACGCTAAAGAATGCAAACGGTGATGTTAGTATTAGAAAAATGCGTTCAAAAACCCTTGAAGTGAACGGCGATGGCGATAAAGGATTAACTATTTTTGATAAGCCAGCCGATATTAAAGGAACCGCATTCTTATCTGTTACACACATATTAGAAACAGATGATCAGTGGTTGTATTTACCCGCCTTAAAACGCGTTAAGCGGATATCTTCAAAAAACAAATCGGGACCTTTTATGGGCAGTGAATTCGCCTTTGAAGATTTATCGTCGCGCGAAGTAGCCAAGTATTCGTACCTTTATTTAAAGGATGACAGCATCGATGGCGAAGAGGCGTTTGTTATCGAAGCACGCCCTAAGTATAAATATTCTGGCTATACGCGTTCGGTTGTCTGGATTAGCAAAGAAAAATATCAACCGCTTAAAGTTGAATACTATGATCGTAAAAACTCTTTGCTTAAAACCATGATGGCGACGGGTTATCAGCAATATTTGGGTCAATATTGGCGGCCGGACATGATGAATATGGTTAATCATCAAACTAAAAAAGAAACCGTATTGACGTTCTCCGATTACGCCTTTCAAACGGGCTTAACTGATCGGGATTTTAATAAGGCGAGTTTAAAAAGAATTAAGTAATACTTGGAAAGGTTAAATAAACATTCAATGAATAAACAGCATATATTCGGGATAACGGTCTTGATAGCCCTAGGGGCTTTTGGGGCTCAATCGTCGGCTAGTGAATGGTCGGGTTTTGTTGCGGGCGAATATGCTTATTTCCCCCAGTCGGCGTTAGATGAACAGCAGTTTGATCAGCACAATCTATCGTTTTTTGCGGAACCAGAGTTTTACCATAGCTGGGGCAATGAACATAGCCTCACCTTTGTGTCCTTTATTAGATGGGACGAGCACGATTCGCAGCGTAGCCACCTTGATGTTAGAGAGCTTATTTGGACGCACGCTGCAGAGCAATGGGATATTCGTGCAGGCATCGGCAAAGTGTTTTGGGGGGTCACTGAATCGCAGCATTTGGTTGATATAATTAACCAAAGTGATTTGGTTGAAAATATTGACGGTGAAGATAAGCTAGGTCAACCGATGATCAATCTAACCTTATTGCAAGACTGGGGTATGCTTGATTTGTTCGTGTTGCCTGGATTTAGAGAAAGAAACTTTGCAGGAAAGGATGGCCGCTTTCGCTCTAGCCCTGAAATTGACGACCATACTGTGTATGAGTCCGGTGCTAAGCAAAAACACGTCGATTATGCCCTGCGTTGGAGTCAAACGTTCGATGATTGGGATGTAGGCTTATCGCACTTTTATGGCACCAGCAGAGAACCTAGGATCATTCCAACAGTAACGCCGAATGGCCTGGTTTTGGTTCCATTTTACGACATTATTAACCAGACTGGCATTGATGTTCAAGCCACGTTGGATGCGTGGTTGTGGAAAGTTGAAATGATCCATCGCAGTGGACAAGGTGAAACCTTTAATGCGTTTACCGGCGGGTTTGAGTACAGTTTTGTGGGTGTTTTCGACTCGTCAGCAGACCTTGGCGTTATCGCAGAATATTTGTATGATGATCGCGGATCGAGTGCTGCAACGCCGTTTGAGGATGATATTTTCATCGGCGCAAGATTGGGCATGAACGATGCGGCATCCAGTGAACTGTTATTGGGTGTTATCAGTGATTTGAATCAAAACACGCGTTTTTACAGTCTAGAAGCCAGTCGTCGTATTGCACGTTCATGGGTTATCAGTGTTGAAGCGAGATTCATATCGGCAGAAGACAATAATGGCCCACTGTTTTATATACGGCAGGATGATTCGATAAAATTAGAATTGGCGCGTCACTTTTAACCCAAGGCGGTGTGTTATCAAGTTATTTTCTGATGCGTTGTTCAAGCCGGTCGGGTGGAATGCACCAAATAGGTTGATACGCGCACCTATTTAATGCAAAATTTGTTTTTCAATAATAACAAAGGCGTTTTATGAAATTAATAACAGCAATTATTAAACCTTTTAAATTAGACGATGTACGTGAAGCGCTTGGCGATACAGGCGTTGCAGGCGTAACCGTCACCGAAGTGAAGGGTTTTGGGCGTCAACGCGGGCATACCGAATTATATCGAGGTGCAGAGTACGTAGTCGACTTTCTGCCAAAGGTAAAGCTAGAAATTGCGGTATCTGAGGAGCAGTTAGACGCGGCGATAGACGCGATTGTTCAAGCTGCGAACACCGGCAAAATTGGCGATGGCAAAATATTTGTTACTAATTTAGAAAAAGTAATACGAATTCGTACGGGCGAAACGGGTAACGAGGCACTTTAAATGAAAATAAAACAACGTGCTCTTTTTTTGGCTTTAATGCTACTGCCTGGCTTGGCATTTGCGGATGAATTAAATGGCGCTAATACCGCCTGGATTTTAACGGCTACCGCGCTGGTTTTATTTATGACCATTCCTGGTCTGTCTATGTTTTATGCTGGTTTGGTTAGAAGCAAAAACGTACTGTCGGTCTTTATGCAGTGTTTTTCGATCACCTGTGTTGCTTCAATTTTATGGTTCGTTGTCGGATACAGCCTCGCTTTTGGCGAGGGTAATGCCTTTATTGGTGATTTATCTAGGGTTATGTTTTCAGGCATCGATCGAGACACCTTGTTGGGCGATATTCCTGAATCATTGTTCGCGATGTTTCAAATGACGTTTGCGATTATTACACCGGCGCTCATTATCGGTGGTTTTGCAGAGCGGATGAAATTTTCAGCAATGCTGCTATTTAGCACAATTTGGCTTCTCGTCGTGTACGCACCGGTTACACACTGGGTTTGGGGCGGAGGCTGGTTAGGCGCAATGGGTGTCTATGACTTTGCGGGTGGTCTTGTCGTGCATATCACGGCTGGTGTAGCTGCCATAGTGGCAGCAATGGTGCTGGGCCCAAGAAAAGGTTTTCCGACCACGCCGATGCCTCCTCATAACCTCACCATGACCATTATGGGCGCGGGCATGCTTTGGGTCGGTTGGTTTGGCTTTAACGGTGGCAGTGCCTTAGCGGCCAACGGTGACGCGGCAATGGCCATTATCGTCACGCATATATCGGCTTCAATGGGCGCGTTGACCTGGATGGCTATCGAATGGAGAAAATTTGGTAAGCCAAGTGCCTTGGGTGCGGTTACCGGTATGGTGGCTGGTTTAGGTACGATCACCCCTGCTTCGGGTTTTGTAGGCCCAGGTGGTGCGTTGATTATTGGTTTGCTGGCCGGTTTTGTCTGCTTTAACGCAACACAGTATATTAAGCGTGTATTGAAAATTGATGATTCACTCGACGTATTTCCGGTGCACGGTGTCGGCGGGATATTAGGCTCCTTAGGGGTGGCGGTTTTCGCTTCGACTGAGCTGGGTCTTTTTAGCGGTTACGGTTTCGCTGAAGGTATTACATCTATTTCTGAACAACTCACCGTTCAAGCCATAGGTGTCGCCGCGGTGATCGTATTTACTATTATCGCGACATTTATTATTTTAAAAGTTGTTGGTGTGTTAACAGGTGGGCTGCGAGTGGGCGAAGAAGCTGAAATGCAAGGGCTGGACGTCGTCTCACACGAAGAAAGCGGCTACAACCTCTAGCGTTATTCCGTGAGTTAACCCCCTGCTTTATCAGGGGTTAACTCTGAATTAAGTTTAGAAGTGAGATTAAGTTGGAAGTTTCATGCGGGTTAACTAGGAGTTCAATATGATTAAATTGTATGCTTTTCCGAGATCAAGAAGCTCTCGTGTCGTTTGGATGCTTGAAGAAATTGGTGTGGATTACGACTTCATTAAAATTGAACTCCTGCAAGGCGCGGGTCAATCGGAAGAGTATTTAAAAATACACGCAGATGGTAAAGTGCCGGCGATAGATGATGACGGTTTTGTGCTTACAGAATCTGCCGCTATTATGACCTATCTGGGTGATAAATATTCAGACTCGAAACTGGTGCCAGAACCCAGAACAAAAGAACGCGCGCGGTATGATGAATGGAGTTTTTTCGTCCTGACCGAGTTAGAGCAGCCATTATGGACGGTGGGTAAGCATACCTTCGTTTTCCCTGAAGAAAAACGAGTGCCAGAAATTCTGGATGTTGCGCACTGGGAGTTTTTAAAGGCGTGCAAGGTGCTAGAAAAGAGATTGAGCGGAAAAAAATATGCGCTCGGCGATTCATTTTCTGCCATTGATATTCTTATCGCGCATACCTTACGCTGGGCTGATGCGTTCGGAGTCCCTTGTGGCTCGCAGCTATTAGACGAGTACCGAGAAAGAATGAGCGCAAGGGCTTCTTTTGAAAGGGTATTAAGCAAAGAGTCAGCCGCAGGTTAAAAGTTATAGCGCTCTATTCATCAGCTGGTTATCGATGATACAATGTCGAGTTCATTCAAACAATTTTTATTTGGGCGAAAGCTTAGGCTTTTATTTGTTTAGCCACCACCTCCAATTAACTTAACGACTGTAGACTTATGACTGATTTAACCAAATATAGAAATATCGGTATTTTCGCCCACGTGGATGCTGGTAAAACCACCACCACAGAACGTATCTTAAAATTAACCGGTACTATTCATAAAACGGGTGAGGTTCACGACGGTGAAGCAACCACCGATTTTATGGAACAGGAAGCTGAGCGTGGAATAACCATTCAGTCTGCTGCGATTTCATGCTATTGGGATGACCACCGCTTTAATATTATCGACACACCAGGACACGTTGACTTTACCATCGAAGTGTATCGTTCACTGAAAGTGCTAGATGGTGGCGTAGGCGTGTTTTGTGGTTCAGGCGGTGTTGAGCCTCAATCTGAAACAAACTGGCGTTATGCGAATGACTCAGAAGTGGCACGTATTATTTTTATTAATAAACTTGATCGTATGGGCGCTGATTACTACCGCGTGATTGACCAAGTCAAAAAAGTACTCGATGCAAATCCAATAGTCATGGTGTTGCCAATAGGCATTGAAGATGATTTTAAAGGCGTTGTTGACCTGTTAACGCGTAAAGCTCATATATGGGATGAGTCTGGGCTGCCAGAGAACTTTACCATACAAGACGTGCCAGCTGACATGGTGGACAAAGTAGAAGAATACCGCGAAAAACTTATTGAAATGGCCGTTGAGCAAGATGATGACCTGATGGAAACCTATCTTGAAGGCGTAGAGCCATCAATTGAAGATATTAAACGTTGTATCCGTAAAGGCACCATCGCCCTTGATTTCTTCCCGACGTATTGTGGCTCAGCGTTTAAAAACAAAGGTATTCAATTAATATTGGACGGGGTTGTTGATTACCTGCCAAACCCAACAGAAGTTAAACCACAGCCTGAAACAGATGAAGAAGGCGTTGAAACGGGTAAGTTTGCGATTGTTGATCCAAAAGGACCGTTTCGTGCATTAGCGTTTAAAATTATGGATGATCGTTTTGGCGCATTAACCTTTATTCGTATTTACTCAGGTGTTATGAACAAAGGCGATACCGTACTAAATACAGCGACGGGTAAAACAGAGCGTATTGGTCGCCTTGTAGAAATGCACGCGGATGAGCGTAAAGAACTTACGGGCGCAACAGCAGGCGATATTGTTGCGGTTGTGGGCATGAAAGATGTACAAACAGGCCACACCCTATGCGACCCTAAAAACCCAGCAACCTTA
Organism: Cycloclasticus sp.; assembly: GCA_033791505.1. GTDB lineage: Bacteria > Pseudomonadota > Gammaproteobacteria > Methylococcales > Cycloclasticaceae > Cycloclasticus. The sequence continues at coordinate 11,124 of JASJGO010000203.1, read as the reverse complement.
GAGGCCATGATTTTCCCTGAACCAGTTATCTCAATTGCTGTATCACCAAAAGATAAAGGTGCTTCAGAAAAAATGGGTCTCGCGATCGGTAAAATGATTAAAGAGGATCCATCTTTCCACGTTGAAACAGACGAAGACAGTGGTGAAACGATTCTTAAAGGAATGGGCGAGCTTCACTTAGACATTAAGATTGATATTCTTAAACGTACTCATGGCGTTGAAGTTAGCGTTGGTAAGCCACAGGTGGCGTACCGTGAAGCTATTACCAAACGTCTTGAAGACAGCTACACACACAAGAAGCAATCTGGTGGTTCAGGTCAATACGGTAAAATTGATTACGTGGTAGAGCCTGGAGAAGCTGGTACTGGCTTTACCTTCGAATCGAAAGTAACCGGTGGTAACGTACCGCGCGAATTCTGGCCTGCTGTTGAAAAAGGCTTCGCTAAGCAAATGTCAAAAGGTGTGCTAGCGGGTTACCCTTGTGTAGACGTTAAAGTAACTTTGCTGGATGGTGGTTTTCACGCGGTGGATTCGTCAGCTGTGGCGTTTGAATTGGCTGGTGGTGGTGCTTACCGCCAATCTATGCCAAAAGCCGGCGCGCAAATAATGGAGCCGATCATGAAAGTTGACGTGTTCACACCAGATTCTCACGTGGGAGACGTTATTGGTGACCTTAACCGTCGTCGTGGCATGATCAGATCACAAGACGCTGGCGCTACGGGTGTACGTATTAAAGCCGACGTGCCATTGAGTGAAATGTTTGGCTACATTGGTGACTTACGCACCATGACGTCAGGCCGTGGTCAGTTCTCTATGGAATTCGAACACTACATGCCTTGTCCAAAGAACATTTCTGAGGAAGTCATTAAGGAAGCTAAAGAGCGTGACGCAAAGAAATAGGTCGTTCTCAAAAGCTTTCGTTAGAAGATTGATAAAAAGGGCTGGTTTACCAGCCCTTTTTAATGCGTCGAATTAAAACTTCGTTACACTAATAACATGAATATTCTCATTATCGCCTCGGTCTGGCCCGAACCGACATCGTCTGCTGCCGGGCGACGCATGATGGATTTGCTGACGCTATTTGTTCGCCAGGGTTGGGTGCTAACCTATGCCTGTACAGCCGCCGAGTCGCCGTATCGACACCCAATAGAATCCCTCGGTATCAAAATAGCGACGGTCGTCATTAATGACAGTAGCTTTGATAGCTTTATTCACGAGTTGTCACCCGATTTAGTCCTGTATGACCGGCTTATGCTGGAAGAGCAGTTCTCCTGGCGGGTTGAAAAGCAGTGCCCGCAGGCGATGACCATGCTAGAAACGTCAGACCTGCACTGTTTACGCTACGCGCGACAAGACGCCTTAAAAAAAGGCAGACCCTTTAGCACCGATGATTTGAACAGTGAGATGGCTTATCGCGAGATCGCCAGTATTCAACGTAGCGATTTGACCTTGGTTATTTCGAGCTATGAAATGGAATTGTTAAGACGCTTGTTTAAAGTGGATTCGTCCTTAATTCACTACTTGCCCTTTATCGTTGAGCCGAATCGCCTTGAAGAAAACAAACAAAACTGGCCCACTTATGAAGCGCGAGAGGGTTTCATGTGTATCGGCAATTTTAAGCACGCGCCTAACTGGGATTCGGTGCAATACCTTAAGCAAGAGATATGGCCAAGAATTCGCCAACGCTTACCGCAAGCCAATCTCTATATTTATGGCGCGTATCCGCCCCCCAAAGCATTGCAGCTTAATAAACCAGCCGAGGGTTTTTATATTAAAGGTCGCGCCGAAAATGCTCAAGAAGTGATGCGAAGCGCCAGGGTTTGCCTGGCTCCCTTACGCTTTGGCGCGGGTTTAAAGGGCAAATTATTAGAGGCGATGGAATGCGGTACGCCTAGCGTTACCACTACAATTGGCGCTGAGGCGATGCACGGAAGCTTACCCTGGAACGGGGCCATTAGCGATGAGCCTGATAAAATTGCCGAAGCGGGGGTAGCGCTGTACGAGAATAAAGCCCGCTGGCAAGATGAGCAACAAAAGGGTTTGGATATTATCAAACATTGTTTTAATGCCGAAGATTTTGAACAAGCCTTAATAAATAGAATATTGTCGCTACAAGCTGATTTAACGGCGCATAGGCGGCAGAACTTTCAAGGCGCTATGCTGCGCCATCATTTACTGAGAAGCAGCAAGTACATGTCACTCTGGATAGAAGAAAAAAACAAAGGAACCGAATAGTCGTGGCAAAAATTCTTATTATAGGCTGTGGTGATATTGGTGCGGAACTCGGCAAACAATTAGTCACACAGGGTCATCGCGTTAGCGGTTGGAAACGAACGCCGCCTGCTGAATCGTCAGCGTTTGAGATTTGTAAGGTGGACGTTACTCAGCCTGAAAGTATAAAGCGTCAGGAGCTTGATTTTGACCAGGTGGTTTATATCCTTGCGCCCGATAGAGGCGATATATCAACCTATGAGGCCGTTTTTGCAATAGGGGTTGATTATGTGTTCGATGCTTTTAGCTTACGTAATTCAAGCGCCTCATTTACCTTTGTATCGTCGACCCGGGTGTATGGGCAACATAAGGGCGAATGGCTGGACGAAGAGGCCGTAACGGAACCGACGGATGAACGAGGAAAAATTCTTTTGGCGGCAGAGACAAGGTTTTTATCGTTTAATGAGCGCTCAACCGTGGTCAGGTTTTCAGGCATATATGGGCGTTCAAACTATTTCATAAATCAGCTTAAAGCCGGCTGTGAAATTCAAAAAGAACCACCTTATTTTACTAATCGAATCCATCGAGACGACTGCATCGGTGTGCTATCTTTTTTGATTAATAAAAAAATTAACGCAGCGAATTTACAGGCGGTATATTTGGCTACAGATCATAATCCAGCGCCAAAGTGGGATGTAGCAAGCTATCTGGCCGTTGAATTAGAGCTGCCAGCCCCCGTGCCATTAACGTTAACAACAGAGGCCGATTGTAATAAGCGTCTAGATAATGAACGTTTAACGAGCGCAGGCTACACGTTTAAATTTAAGAGCTATAAAGACGGTTACGCCGAGGTAATGAATGAGCCAGACTAGATCTATTGTTATTCTGACGGGTGCAGGCATCTCAGCCGAATCGGGTATCAAAACGTTTAGAGCCAGCGATGGACTCTGGGAAGATCATCGCGTGGAAGACGTAGCAACTCCCGAAGCGTTTGAGCGAGATCCGCATCTGGTACATCAGTTCTACAATATGCGTCGTCAGCAACTATTGAGTAAAGCGATACAGCCTAATAAGGCGCACCTTGCGCTAGCCGCTTTGCAGCAGGATAAACGATTTAAAACGCTGGTGGTCACCCAAAACATTGATGACCTACACGAACGAGCCGGATCGGAAAACGTCATACATATGCACGGCGAATTGCTAAAAAGTTTTTGCACGAGAACGGGGCAGCGTTTTACAGCGAGACAAAATATCACACATGAATCCATTTGCGAGTGCTGCCAACGCGCAAATGGTTTGCGTCCGGATATCGTGTGGTTTGGCGAAATGCCTTATCGAATGGACGAAATTTATAACGCCATTAGCGAATGCGATTTGTTTCTATCGATTGGTACGTCGGGTAATGTTTACCCAGCAGCGGGGTTTGTCGAAGTCGCAAATCAGTCGGGCGCACACACTGTTGAATTGAATCTTGAACCGTCGCAAGTTGGCTCGGCATTCAAAGAAAAAATTTACGGCAAGGCTACCGACGTTGTCGGGGCTTATTTGTCGACCATCGGCTCTGGATAAGGGTGCAATTGATCCATTGCAATAGAGAGGCCATTTTCCATCACGATATGGGCGTGCCGACGCTTTAACCGCCTTGGCCCAGCAACGCCACAGGAATGAGAAATCATGGAAATTTCTTTGCATAAATTCTTTTGATAATGAGCGACGCGGTTAGCCTTGTTGGCGGGGTCTAAGCCGCGTTGCAGGTCGGCATTATGGGTCGTAATACCCGTTGGACAGGTGTTCTTATTGCATTGCATAGCTTGAATGCAACCCAGGGCAAACATAAAGCCGCGAGCAGAGGTAACGAAGTCGGCACCTGCACATAAAGCCCAGGCCACTTCAGTTGGATTGATCCGTTTGCCGGACGCGATGATGCGTATCCGCTGGCGAAGACGATACTTAATCAGCACGTTTTCAAGCGCTGGCAGGGACTCGCTAAGCCTTAGCCCAACGTTGTCGAGTAAAGACATTGGTGCCGCACCGCTGCCGCCATCGCCGCCATCGACGGTGATAAAGTCGGGTGCAGATTCTTCCCCACGTGCATTAATCAACGCGCAAAGCTCTTCTAGCCATTGGTAAGAACTGATCACGCTTTTAAAGCCGACGGGTTTGCCAGTTACGCTGCGAACGCGATCGATCATGTCCAACAGCTCAGCAGGAGAACTGACTTCGCTGTGGCGGTTTGGGCTAATAGAGTCATAACCCGCCGGAATACCTCGAATAGCGGCAATTTCTTCGCTGACTTTAAGGCCAGGAAGAATGCCCCCCTTACCGGGTTTAGCACCCTGGCTGAGTTTAATTTCAAACATCTTAACTTGTGGGTGGCTGGCGACGAGCTTTAATTTATCGTCGCTTAAGTGACCTTCGCTGTCGCGCACGCCGTATTTGGCGGTGCCAATTTGAAAAACAAGGTCGCAGCCGTCATCGAGGTGATAAGGAGAAAGCCCGCCCTCTCCAGTGTTATACCAACAACCCGCTTTTTTAGCGCCACGTGAAAGGGCTAATACGGCCGGCTTAGAAATAGCACCAAAACTCATGCCAGAAATATTGAACACCGATGAAGTAGAAAAAGGTTTGTCGCAATAAGGCCCTATCATCATCGGACCTAAGACGGCACTTTCATGTTCAAGCTTAGGAAAAGGGCAGTTAATGAAAATAACAGCGCCGGGTTGCCGGAGGTCTTTAGTAGAGCCGAAAGCCATGGTGGAATCAATATTTTTTGCCGCCCGGTAAACCCAGCCTCTTTGGGCGCGATTAAAGGGTAATTCCTCACGATCCATGGCGAAAAAATACTGGCGGAAAAACGCACCCAGCTTTTCGAATATAAACCGAAAGCGACCAATGAGCGGGTAGTTTCTCAGAATGGTCGATTCTTTTTGGGTCCTGTCTTTGGTGTAAAGAATAATGGCGATCAGAATGAATAAGCCAACAGCGAAGATAAAAATAGCGCTGAGTAGCTTTATTGATGTTGAAATAAAAAGTGCAATATCCATCGAAAATAAACTATCCATTATCGCATCACTGCCTGAATTTTTTTGCGACCCAAAAGTCCAGGCTGAGATAGTTGCCTGCGCCAATAAAGAAGAGTACGAGTAGCATAATAAAGTAGGTGGCTGAAAATTCAATACCGTTATTAAGGATAACAAAGCTACCGTTTTCTGTTAACCAGTTGTAATTACCGTGTTCGCGTAAAATGTCTTTGGCTATATTGAGGCGATCAATAGCGCCCAAAGTACGATCACTGGCAAAGAAGCCGCTACCCTCTGCGATAGCTAACCAGCCATATTGTAGATGCACTGTCACCGCAGCCACCGCCATCGTTACCATCAATGGAATGGTTGCCCATCTCACGGCGAGGCCCAGCAACAGTAAAATGGCGCCTATAATTTCAATCCAGGTCGCGAGGCCCGCCATTAAATACGGCAAGGGCAGATCGAGTCCTCCGCTGCCAAACCAGGTCACGATATCGTCAAATGAAGATAGTTTTTTCGTGCCAGCCATCCAGAAAATGGGTGCAAGATAAAGCCTCAGCGCCAGCGGTGCTAGGAAGTCGATGCTACGTGAGCAATCCAATATATCTTGAAACTTGTTGATGCATTTAATCATGATGTTCCCTCATTTTTGTTGTCGTCCACAGCAGTAGACCATCGTTAAAACTAAGTTCTTTCGAGTGATTGCGTATTTTGTTGGGACTCACGTTTATGTCTAAGCCACGAACTAGCGCCCGCGCCGGTTAGGATGCACCACACTGCAAACAATGCGCCCGGTAAAGCCGTTTCGGGAGAGAAGTGTTTCAATGCCAGGGCAACACCCAGGCCGGCGTTTTGCATGCCAATTTCTATAGCCAAGGTTAAACGATAAGCAAAATTAAATTGAAACAGTCTGGCTACAGCCCAGCCGAGTAAATAACCGAGTGCGTTTACGCTAATGATGACGAGAAATAAGGCGCCGCTAATACTATTTAAGCGATCATGGTTTGCAGCAACCGCATAAGCGCAAATGATGATAATGGCCACGGACGCCATCGTCGGTGCAAATTCAATCAACGGAGCTGCGTTTTTGCCGAGAATTTTTCGGCAGAGCATGCCCAGAATTAACGGCGATAAAACGGTAAACAAAATAGTTTGCATCATCGGCCAAAAAGGAATGGGTAAATAAGCGCCGCCGAGCCATTCGACTAATAAAGGCGTCAGAGCCGGTGATAAAAAGGTGGCCACGGTGGTCAATGTTACTGAAAAGGCGACTGCGCCGCCTGCAAGATAAACAATCACGTTACTGGCCATCGCTCCCGGAGCGCAACCGACAATAATAACGCCCAGCGCTAATTCAGCAGGAAGGCTAGCCAACCAGGCGGCCGTTGCACCTAGCAGGGGCATGATGCTGTATTGACATAAAACCCCTATCAATATGGGTTTCGGTGTTTTTAGCGTAGTGCTTAATTCGTCGGGCTGGAGGACAACACCCAGGGCAAACATAGACGCGGCGAACAGCCATAAAAAATACGGCTTAAAGACCATAAAAATGGCGGGTTGATAGAAAGCAAGCAAGGCGCATAGCAAAGTTAACGGAGCCATGCCTCGTGAAATTAAGTTGAGTAACCACTTCATTTGCTTAAGCATCTATTTCGCCCCACGGTATGAGTCTAATGATCTATTTTTAAGTCAGAACTCTTGATCAATGGTGAGTTGCTAATTCAAAATAGATTAGCTGAGTTAAACTTCGAACGGCGAGTTTAATATTTTATCGACCGCGATGTTTTTTAATCTCACGTAATTTGGTAAGCCATTAACAAAAGGCGGGTAATCTTCACCGATAATCAAGGGCCGTAGGTATTGCTCGCAAGCGGTGGTAATACCAAAGCCGTCTTCGCTTATGTAATACGAAGGCAGTTTTTGTTCAACATTAGCCACGTCTTTAAGGTCGCCATAACCCACTTCCCATTGATAAGGATCGTTACTGGTACGAACAATCGTTGGCATTACGGCCGTTTTGCCCTCTAGTGCTAGTTCTATAGCTGCTTTACCCATCGCATAAGCTTGTTCTACATCGGTTTTAGACGCAATATGCCGAGCGGCGCGCTGCAAATAATCGGCTACGGCCCAGTGGTATTTGTATCCATGAGCTACTTTAATCATCTCGGCGACTACCGGCGCCACGCCGCCGAGTTGCGCGTGACCAAAGGCATCGCGCGTGCCGGCTTCAGCTAAAAATTTTCCATCGGGGTTTTTTACACCTTCAGATACGACGATGCAGCAAAAACCATATTGTTCAACCGTTTCGCGCACTTTAGCAAGAAATTTTTGTTGATTGAAAACGACCTCAGGGAACAGAATGATATGTGGTGATTCACCCTCTTTTTCTGCCGCCAGGCCGCCAGCGGCCGCTATCCAGCCAGCGTGTCGCCCCATGACTTCTAGCACAAATACTTTGGTGGACGTACGCGCCATAGAGGCGACGTCAAAGCCCGCTTCGCGGATAGAAACGGCAACGTACTTTGCTACGGAACCAAAACCAGGGCAGTTATCGGTTAACGGTAAGTCGTTATCAACCGTTTTAGGAATACCGATACAGCGCAAATCGTGGCCTAGTGATTCGCTTAACTGAGAGAGTTTATTCGTGGTGTCCTGTGAATCGCCGCCACCATTATAAAAAAAGTAGCCAATATTATGGGCTTTAAAAACAGCAATCAATCGTTCGTATTCGGCGCGATTCTCTTCAAAACTTTTTAATTTGTAACGGCACGAGCCAAAAGCGCCTGAAGGTGTATAGCGTAGAGCGGCTATATCGTCGCTACTTTCAAGGCTGGTATCTATCAGCTCTTCGGTCAGTGCGCCAATAATACCGTTACGCCCAGCGTACACCTTAGCAATTTTATCGCTATGCTGGCGAGCGGTTTCAATTAGGCCGCAAGCACTCGCATTGATAACGGCGGTAACACCGCCAGATTGTGCGTAAAAAGCATTTTTGGGGCTCATATTTAAATCAATTTAATTCATAAGATGACGCATTATAAAGCCTGTACCTGCAAATTACTTAACGGTTCTTCGGCCTGGATCACAAAATAACTGATGCGTCTAAGCGTAGATGCCGATATAAGCTATAGTTAGCTTCATATGGTAAGGTATAAATGAGTTAAGCCCAGCCTTTTAGGGTGATGGCGTTATCAATTAATATATTTCGCAAGGTGTAAACGTATGTCTTTATCTAAACAATTATTAATTCTTATTTCGGCTTTATTTTTAATGATTTTTAGCGTGAATTTTGTCCTCAGCGTCGAAAATATTAAAAGTTATTTAGAGGGTGAGTCTCAGGTTCACGCCCAGGATACAGCAACATCTTTAGGCCTGTCTCTTAGCCCCTATATGGTAGACGAAAAAGACCCTGTTCTTGAGACGATGATCAACGCGATATTCGATCGAGGTTACTACAAAGAAATTAAACTACTAAATGTAGAAGGCAAGGCATTGGTCACATTGAGCAACAATGAGGCAGTCGAAGGAGTGCCGACCTGGTTCCTTAGAAACGTACCGATGCAAACGGCGATGGCCGAGAGTGAAATTAGCTCTGGTTGGAGTATAAGCGGAGTTGTTTCTGTCGAAATTAACCCAGGCTACGCCTACATTAAATTATACGAACAAGTGAAAACGAGTTTTTACTATTCTTTAATGGCTTTTGTCGTATCGACTATTTTGTTGTTAATCGTGTTGCAAATCACCTTGTCTTCTCTGAAAAGAATCGGAGAAATGGCAGAAAAAATTTCAAAGGGAAGTTTTGATGTCATTGAAAAATTGCCCTGGACTTTAGAAGTGAGGCGAGTGGCTGCTTCAATGAATATCATGTCAAAGAAACTCGAAAAAGTTATTCAGAACCTGAATAAAAAACTAGAAAGTATAGGCAAAAAATTACACCTGGATGACCTGACGGGGCTAAATAAAAAAAGCCGTTTTGAACAGGACTTGAAAGAGGTTCGTGCATCACACGTGGACGCCTTTGTTTTTATGATAAAAATTGACGCATTGAGTAGCCTGGTCAAAGAATTAGGCAGTGATTCGGTGGATCAATTTATCAAAGATTTTGCCGATATACTGAAAGCCGCCTCAAAGGACAAAAAAGCCGAAACGGTGTCTGCGTATCGTTTTTTTGGCTCTGAGTTTGTTTTATTAACGAAAGGGCTTCAGGCCGATCAAGTAGAAAACTTGGCGAACTCTCTGAGTAAATCGTTTACCGAACTAGGAGAAAAGTATCATAAAGCTGATATTGCTCATATCGGTGTTGCCCAGTTTGACCCCTTTAGTGCGACTAAAAATATTTTGTTAGCTGCCAATGAAGCCTATGAACAGGCACAACTCATCGGTACAAACAGTTATTACCTTCGTAAGGGTGAAGATAGGGCTAAGGATATGGCCGAATGGAAAGAACTGGTATTCGACATAATCGACAGGAACGATTACAAGGTGTCTTATGTTGGTTTAGTAAAGAATCTACATACCGGCGAGGTGATGCTAGAAGAGGCGTTTTCGGAGGCATTAGATAAAAATGGCGATGCACTTTCAATCGGTACCTTTGTCTCTATCGCTGAGAAGTTTGTAAAAATCATTGATCTTGATGAAGGCGTTATTTTTCGAGTAGTTGACTATATCAGGGATAAAAACGTATCACATTTAGTGGCGATCAACTTATCGAATAGAACGATTAAGAATAGTGATTTTAGAGTGAGGCTAAAATCATTGCTGAAAGAAAATAAATCGCTTGCCAATCAACTGGTTTTTAGTTTATCGGCGTATGCCGTTGCAAAAGAAATAGAAGTCTATAAAGAATTCATAAGTTTTGCCCATGAGCTCGGCGCGCGAGTCATTATTAAACGGTTTGAGACGCAATCCATGACGCCTGATTTGATCAAAGAACTAAGGCCCGATTTCATTAGGATGGCTCGCGATATTGGCAATGGTATTGGCAAAGACCCGCACAAAAAAGAATTTATAAAGACTATGGTGGAGGTTTGCGACTTGTTGGATATTTGCGTATTAGCTGAAAATGTTCAATCGAACGCTGATGTTGAGTATTTAAAAGAAACTGGTGTTAAAGGCGCAAGTCGCTAAGTTTTTTAAAAGCAGCTTTGCTAATGAGAACCATAGCGCAACGATTTGGCGGCCTAAATATACGGTGGCTTAATATAGGCGTATTAAACGGGATCGTCGGCCTGCTCTGTATATTGGTCGTTATCGCCTCGCCAGCGGCGTTAGACTTTAGTGCTGAGTTGATATTAAAAGTAAAAACCAAGTATGGTATAGATGCATCAAATAGAGTTCTAAGCTGGCAATCGCTGATTAAATCCGCTCAACATCTACCAGAACAAGAAAAACTTAAGAGAGTAAATGATTTTTTCAATCAGCAAATTGAGTTTGTTGATGACGACTATTTATGGGGTCTTAACGATTATTGGGCGACGCCTGTAGAAATGTTAGCCAGGGGGGCTGGCGATTGTGAAGATTATTCAATTGCAAAATATTTCACCCTCAGGGAGTTGGGTATTCCCGATAGTAAAATGCGTATTACCTATGTAAAAGCGGTAGAGCTCAATCAGGCCCATATGGTGTTAACGTTTTTTGAAACGCCGCGGTCGGTACCCGTGGTGCTTGATAATCTAATTCCAGCCATTAAATCAGCGTCTAAAAGACCCGATCTATTGCCCGTTTATAGTTTTAACGGTTCGGGCTTGTGGCTGGCTAAGACGCGTGGTCTGGGTAAACGAATAGGCGGCTCAAGCCGACTTAGTATGTGGGAAAAATTAAAGGGTCGAATGTTGAGCAATCAGCTCTGACCTTCCTTTCAATGTAATAAAGGCCACCAACAATGTTGATG
>JASJGO010000202.1:0-2996 GCA_033791505.1 Cycloclasticus sp. | reverse complement strand
GGGAAACTTTTTTCACGGGTTTTTTCCGAATTTTTTGACCATGGGTGGCGTCTTTCGGTCTTATTTGAAGCCCACGCCCGTTAAGGGCCATAAAAAAAACGAGGCTTACCGCGGCCTTAAAAACGACCGCGGCACCATTGCTATGGCTAGAACGGGTGAACCCCATTCGGCAACGGGTCAGTTCTTTATCAACGACGCAAATAATGATTTCTTAAACCACAGCGGCAAAACTCAGCAAGGTTGGGGTTACGCCGTATTCGGTAAAGTTACCGAAGGCATGGACGTGGTCGATAAAATCACCGCTATTCCAACTGGTCGCGGCGGCATGTTCCCAACAGACGTACCCCAGGAAGAAGTGATTATTGAAAAAGCAGAGATGATTAAGTAGTTCGTGAGTCAACGCATTCACTTTATTTCTGATTTACACCTGACACGAGATAGGCCGGAAAATACTCAACGATTTTTGGCCTATCTTGAGTCGTTGGATTCAAGCGTTTCTGATCTTTATATACTCGGCGATCTATTTGACGTTTGGGTCGGTGATGACGATACGACGCCACCTAACGAGCAGGTCAGAAAACAACTTAAAAAAGTCACCGGCAATGGAGCACGTGTTTACTTTTTAGCCGGTAACAGGGACTTTCTTATTGGCGAACAGTTCTTTAACGACACGCAAATTACTTGCCTGCAAGACGAACAACTTATTGATTTATTCGGCGTTAAAACGCTGCTGATGCACGGAGACCTACTCTGTACAGACGACCTTGAGTACCAACAGTTTAGACAGCTGACCCATAACCCCGCCTGGCAGCAAGCGGCCCTTGCAAAGCCACTCGAAGAAAGACTCGCTCTAGCGCAACACTATCGGCAGGAAAGTCACTTGAATAAATCCGGCAAGTCGATGGATATTATGGACGTTAACCCTATAGCGGTTATCGACGCATTCGAAAGGCATGGCGTACAAAGGCTGATTCATGGGCATACTCATCGTCCCGGCATCCATACGCACGAGGCGAATAATAAACCAGCGCAACGGTTTGTATTAGCAGAATGGGACGATAAGGCTAGCGTGCTTGAATGGAGCGAAAGCGGTTACCGGCTCATCAAGCTAGCTTGATCGTTGTTGTCGCTTATCGAGCCGTTCCAGTTCGGCCAGTTCAGCTTCTGTAAAACCCGCTCGAAGACGCAATGGCCTGTTAAATGGACCTAATATCTGGCCCTTTAGATATTCATTTACATTCTTAAAGAAAACGCTTTCTCGTTCCACTTGGCTTTGCTCACAAACGTAATCCATCCATTTCGTGCCGTATTCAACGTGCGTTACTTCATCTTCAAGAATGACTTCGAGCACCGCGGCAGACGCCATATCTTTTTGCGCGTATAACTTTTCTAACATCGCTGGCGTTACATCCAGACCTCGAGCTTCCAGATAACGCGGCACAAGAGATAGCCTCGCCAGCAAATCGTGTTGCGTTTTAACGGCCATACTCCATAAACCATCGTGTGACGGATCATCGCCATACGCGCAGTCATAAGTCGCCAAATGCGCGCAAAGTAGCTTAAAGTGTTTACATTCGTCATTAGCTACGTATAACCAGTCTTTATAGAACTGCTCGGGTAAACCGTTAAAACGGTAGGCGATGTCTAATGCCAATTTAATAGCATTGAACTCGATATGTGCGATGGCGTGGATAAAGGAACGTTTACCGGCCTCTGTACCTAAACGGCGACGCGGTAAATCTCTCGGCGCTACGCATAAGGGTTTATCAGGAAAGCCCACTTGATCAATGGGCTGGATAACTCTATCGGCTGGCTCAATAAATTGATCTGTCGTATGGATAGCTTCAAACGCCTTGCGCGTCATTTCAAGCGTTTCCTCTACAGACGAGGTATTTAACGCTCTTTCGATGTAAAAAAATAAATCAGACATGTGTATATAAGCTTTTCTAAAACGGGATTCTATCGCATCTGTTGTATACTTAGTCGATCGATTGTAAAAATAATATTGAGAATTGTTTATGAGTAAATATGACTATGACGTCATTGTCGTTGGTACCGGCCCGGGTGGTGAAGGCGCAGCAATGAAAGCCTGTAAAGAGGGTAAAAAAGTTGCCATCATTGAAAAATATAAAGACGTCGGTGGTGGTTGTACCCACTGGGGAACAATTCCGTCAAAAGCATTACGGCATTCGGTGCAAAATGTTATTCAGTTCAATCGTAATCGTTGGTTTAAAGAAGCCTGTGGCGGTAAAATTCAGCTCAGTTTCCCACAATTATTAAGCTCTGCAACCGATGTTATTAGAAAACAAGTGGATATGCGCAGCAGTTTTTACGAAAGAAACAATCTCGACCTGCTGCACGGAACGGCCAGCTTCATCGATGATAACTCAATGCAAATCAATGCCAATGGTGGAAAAAAAAAGAGAAAAATAAGCGCGGATGTTTTTGTTTTAGCTCCTGGCTCGCACCCGTATCGACCCGACGATGTGGACTTCAATCACCCGAATATTTTCGATAGTGACACCATTCTTAAGTTAGATCACACCCCGAGATCTATTACGATTTATGGTGCTGGCGTGATTGGCTGCGAATACGCGTCCATCTTTCAGGGCCTCGGCGTTAAGGTTAATTTAATTAACACGCAGGAAGTATTACTAGCCTTTCTCGATGACGAAATTGTTCACGCACTCAGTCACGATATGCGCAAACAAGGCGTCGTTATCCGTTCAAACGAAGAATATGAATCGATTAGCTATGACGATAAAAGCGTTATTACTCAACTCGTTTCCGGTAAAAAAATAAAATCAGACGTTTTTCTTTGGGCCAACGGCCGTACCGGTAATTTCAAAGACTTAGCGCTGGATAAAGTAGCTATTAAGACCAATTCACGCGGGCAAATTAATGTTAACGAGCATTATCAGGTAGAGGGTAAAGAGCATATCTACGCGGTAGGCGACTTTATCGGTTACCCCAGTTTAGCTAGTGCGGCCTATGAC
>JASJGO010000201.1:0-8392 GCA_033791505.1 Cycloclasticus sp. | reverse complement strand
GGCGTCACGCGGCAATAACCGAAAATTTCTGAATTCTTCTTCAAATCCATCCGGGTTAAATAACAACCCTTGCCACCATCGTCCTAACAACAAACTCATTAATAAACTAATCAAGGTGCCAGCGACCACCATGCCCGTTATATAGTGAGACCAAAACTCCAGGGCTTCCTGCAACTGATCCTGCGTTAGCGCTAAATCCCCTTGCTCGCTAAGACTTTTAATAACGTCTTGTATGCCTGCCACCCAAAGTTCAGCTGGATTACTGAGTGACAGATAAACCGCTGTTACGGCTATCATACCCAATAACACTAAACACTCTAGCGCCTTGTTCAACTCCCCTGTTTCACGCAATACCAGTGACACTAAAAATGCCGGTAACCACATAATACAAAGGTAGCTAATTGAAACTAACGGTGTTCCAAGTAGCATATAACCAATTAACGCAGTAGCAACGGTAGCGCCTATAAGTAGCCGTGCCCCATCGGCAAAGCCCTCTCTTAGGGTAACTAAACAAACCGCAGCAGTACTAATAATAACCAGCGGCGGCATTAACAAAGACAGAATCGCCAGAGTTGCTACTACAACGGTGGCCTGTCGGCCACCTTGCATGATAAATGATGCCACTGCTTTCATAATCACGACTTATCCGCGATAACTCGCGGTAAAAATTTTATCGTTCGTGTGCGTCGCAATATGGTATCAACGATAGAAAACGAGCTTTTTTAATCGCCGTCGTTAACTGACGCTGGTATTTTGCTTTTACACCCGTAACACGTGCAGGAATAATTTTTCCTGTTTCAGTCATATATTCTTTTAATGTGTCCAAGTCTTTGTAGTCAATTTCTTTTACGTTTTCCGCAGTAAAACGACAGTAACGTGGACGTCTAAAACCTTTATCAAATGCCATGCCTATTCCTTATAGTTGTGTGATGCCGAGTCTACTCTTCTGTTGCTTTTGCAACGTCAGGCTCTTTAGCTGTTTCTGTAGAGGTAGTCGCTTCTTCAGCAACTTGTTTTTCAACCGGCTTTACGTACGGCTTAGCACTCGTCGTTTCTTTTTCGTTTGATTTAGCTAGTGGCGTTGGGGCTGTATCAGCTGCATCGCGTCGAATGACGATATTTCTGATGACCGCGTCATTGAAGCGAAATGCTTTTTCTAGCTCATCAATAACGTCCTGGCCACATTCAATATTCATCAATGTGTAGTGAGCTTTATGGATTTTCTTAATTGGGTAGGCAAGTTGTCTTCTACCCCAGTCCTCAAGGCGATGAACTTTGCCCTGGCCTTCCTCAATGATCGCGCTATAACGCTCTACCATCGCAGGAACCTGCGAACTTTGGTCCGGGTGAACCAAAAATACCACTTCGTAATGTCTCATGTTTTTCCTTTATGGATTAATAGCCTCCCTGAAATCAGGTGAGGCAAGGATTGCAAATCTTATGAACCTACAATTTAGAACGCGTGATTCTACAGGCTAAGCCAGCTTAAATCAAGCTAGCTCGCGTTAGTTTTCACATCCTTCAACGCTTCAATCACCCCGACATAAAACGCGCTAAAGTTACTCTCTTTCGAAAGCGTTTCCTGAGGAATAATAATGGCTGCGACGTCGGTTAGGTAGAGATACACGTGATGCTTCGACTCTTCCACCCTATCAATGTTGGCCCATTCGATACGTTTCTCACCCCTCGGGCTGTTTTCTAACAAGCCTTCTGGTGTAGCGGTCAAGCTATACTCTCCCGTTATTTTAGCTAAGTTCTCTTCTGGTATTTGTTCAACAATCTGTCGCTTGAACCTTTTTTTAATCCACGCTGGCACCACTAACGACCAGACAAAAGCGCCTATAAACATAAGCATCGCGATGACCACATTTCCAGTCAACATCACTACCAACAGAGCCAGCACTACCGTGACTGTAGGCCAGGTCATCTGGTGTCGCGTCATGTTTTTTCCATACGCGCTATTCATTCGTGCGTGGTATTCATTAAACTCAAGGATATCGGCTTTTCTTAAGCCATAACTAATAGAAGACATATTTATTCCAAATAAAAATTATTGTTCATCTTATTACGAAGTCTGTCGGTTCTGCCTGACCACTTCGTATAATATAATACCTGTAGCAACGGATACGTTTAGACTTTCTACTGCCGTAGACATGGGTATTTTAATCAGCTGATCGCACTGTTGCTGCGTTAACTGACGCAAGCCCTTCCCTTCCGCGCCCATTACGATAGCGACTGAACCGGTTAACTCGGCGTTAAAGACGTCCTGCTCAGCCTCACCTGCTGCACCGCTCAACCAAACCCCTTCCTCTTTTAACCACTTCAACGTTCTCGATAAATTGGTCACTCGGTAAACCGGTAGCACTTCGGCAGCACCACTGGCCACCTTGCACACCGTTGCATTAATTCTGCAGCTATTATCTTTCGGCACAATCACGCCCTGTACGCCTGCGGCTAGAGCGGTTCGCATGCAAGCGCCCAAGTTGTGGGGGTCGGTTACCTGGTCTAACACCAGGTAAAAGGCGTCGCATTGACGATACTTTACCGCTTTTTTTAACGCCTCTTCCGTTCGCTCTTGCGGCAATTTTGCAGCGATCAATACGCCTTGATGATTGCCTCCAGCGGCTAGTTTTTCCAGCGTTTTTTTATCGACACTTTCATAACGAAACCCAAGCCGTTCGATCGTGGCTTTTATCTGCGTTAACTTACTATCCAGCCGTTCGCGATCCAGCCAAATATTAATAATTCGGTCTGCACCTTTTTCAAGTAGCGCCTCTACGGCATGAATACCATAGATAGTCTGCGACTCTGCCATTATCGTTTTTTTCTTTTATTGCGTTTAAATGAAGGTTTTTTCTTTGACGGTGTGCCAACCAGGGCCAGATCAATTTTCTTATCATCCAAATTGACCTTTACTAACTTAACCCTCAATTCATCGCCTAGTCGATACGCCTTATTGGTGCGTTCTCCAAGCAAACGATGTTTGGCCGCGTCAAAATGATAATAATCATCCCCCAGGGCCGTTATATGCACCAGGCCGTCAATGTACACGTCTTTCAACTCAACAAATAAACCAAACGACGTCACTGAGGAAACGACGCCGTTAAACTCCTGGCCGACCTTATCTGCCATAAACTCACATTTCAACCAACTCTCAACGTCTCTGGTCGCTTCATCAGCCCGGCGATTACACTGCGAACAATGCTCTCCAAACTGCACCATATCTGCCTCTGAATAATTAAAGCTTTCTGGCTTTAAACCTTTGATGACATGTTTAATCGCTCTATGGGTTAATAAATCTGGGTAGCGACGAATCGGCGAGGTAAAGTGCGCGTACAAATCCAACGCCAAACCAAAGTGGCCTTTTTGTTCTGGGCTGTACATCGCCTGTGACATCGTACGCAACGTGACCGTTTCTATTAAGTGCGCATCGGGGCGCTCTTTGACCCGCCTAATCAACTCTTTAAAGTGGTGAGGTTCTGGCTCCTCTCCACCGTCAAGGGTCAGGCCAAGTTCCGCTAAAAAGTCTCTGAGTTTTTGCAGCCTTTCTACACTAGGCCCATCGTGAACGCGCAATAAATTGGGTATTTTATGCTTTACTAAAAAATGCGCCGTCGCTGAATTGGCAGCAATCATGCAAACTTCAATTAAACGATGTGCGTCATGGCGAACGAGCGGCTCTATGGACTTAATTTTTCGTGATTCATCAAAAACAAATCGCGTTTCAAACGTATCAAACTCTAAGGCACCGCGCTGATCAGCCGCAGTTTTTAGTATTTGAAATAAATTATGCAATTCATTTAGATGCGGTATGAGTTTTTTATGCTGTTCAATCAAATCCGGTTCAGATTGGTCAAAAATAGCGCCCACCTGATCGTACGTTAAGCGAGCGTGTGAATGCATCAGCCCCTGATAAAAATTCGAGTTTATTACCTTACCCGCTGAGTCAATTTGCATTTCACAAATCATGCATAAACGGTCAACGTGTGGGTTTAAACTACACAAACCGTTAGAAAGCACTTCTGGTAGCATCGGTATCACTTTCTCAGGGAAGTAAACTGAATTTCCGCGTTCATAGGCTTCTTTATCTATCGCTGCGTCGGGCCTAACATAATGCGCCACGTCTGCGATCGCTACGCTCAGAGTCCAGCCTTTACTGGTTTTTTTGCACAAAACAGCGTCATCAAAGTCACGTGCATCCGCACCATCAATGGTAACAAAAGGAAGTTTTCGCACGTCCTTGCGGTCACTTAAATCCACGTCTGACACATCAACTGAAAATACTTGTGCTTCATCTAGCACCTGTTGCGACCACTCATACGGCAAATCATATGAACGAATCGCCATATCTATTTCCATACCCGGCGCCATATGGTCGCCCATCACCTCGATGATTTTACCAATCGCCTGCGTGCGAGAAGAGGGGTAACGGGTTATTTCCGCCATCACGATCTGGCCGTCTTTCGCGCCCAAGGTGAAGTCTGGCGGAATAAAAATATGCTGGAAGATGCGTTTATTTTCAGCTTCAAGGTGAAAAACACCCATCACGTCAAAGAAGCGCCCCACCACGGTTTTAACCCGTCGTTCAAGAACCTCAACGATCCGCGCTTCAATCTTGCCCTGTCGGTTCATCTCTCCATGGCTAGCAACCACTCGGTCACCATTCAATAAGGCGCGCATTTCACGTGGTGGTATAAATAAATCGTCGCCTCCGCCGTCACGCTTTAAAAAACCGAAGCCATCCGCATGCCCAATTACCACGCCCGTTTCAAGGTCGCTTTGCTGTACTAAACAATATTGTTCTTTACGATTAAATAGCAACTCGCCAGATTTCAACATGGCCGACAAATGACCGGATAGTGCTTTTTTGGCTTTTTTGGAACTAACGCCCAAGCCATCAATAATATCCACCCAACCCAGTGGCGCTTGATGCTTAGCCAGAAAACTGGTTAGTTGGGGTTTAGCGATCAGACCGTTATCGTCTTGAATCGTCTTGTCATTACTGGAAGTTTTGTTAGGAGATTTCTTTTTAGGCACAGCGCAGTATGTTTAGTATAATTGAATTGACAAGCCTAATACCCCTTAGTAGAGTTTGCAACCTAAAAAAATCGTTAATGCCCAGGTGGTGAAATTGGTAGACACGCTAGCTTCAGGTGCTAGTGGCCTTATGGCCGTGGAGGTTCAAGTCCTCTCCTGGGCACCAATTTAATTGAAAAACGTCGGAAGTCCATGAGAAACCATTTAAGAAACCCTTTCTTAAATGTGTTTATTTATAGCACACAGCCCCTTGGCCTCTCATTGTCGCATTACCCCCCTTGAGACGTACTATCGATAAAAGCAGCTTGCCGACAAAATCACCCTTCCTTGTTTCAACGACTCACTAGGCACAGTCTATTTAGCATCGCGCAAGCGCTCCCTTTTTAGAAGGAACACGAACCTAGCCCTCGAAAGCCTTACGTGGCTGAGATATACCAGCAGTTTCTTCCCCTTTGATGTAGGCAAGCATGGTGTCAGCATCAGAGACATCAAACGGATCTGATTCACAGTTATCGGAAAAACCCTGCTCGACAAAGATCTTTTCTATCTTGCTGTCGTTAACAAGCATCGAGTAGCGCCATGAACGCATACCGAAACCAAGATTAGACTTTTCGACCAACATACCCATCTTACGGGTGAATTCGCCATTACCGTCGGGCAGTAAGAAGATATTGTGTAAGCCTAGTTCCTTGCCCCACTTGAACATAACGAATGCGTCATTCACAGAAACACAGACAATCTCGTCAACACCCTCAGCTTTGAACTCCTCGTAGAGTTCGTCGTAACGGGGAAGGTGATTAGAGGAACAGGTAGGTGTAAATGCACCAGGCAATGAAAAGACGATGACTTTCTTTCCGGCAAAAATATCCTGTGTTGTTTTATCTTCCCAACGAAATGGGTTCTCTTCCTTGATAAGTTCATCACGAACGCGAGTTTTAAAGGTTACTTCAGGGACTTGATCTACTAAAGGCATATGCTACTCCGCATCATTTGTTTAAATAAAAAACAAATATACCTCTTTACCAATGATCAGTAAATTTTTACAAATCAATGATTACAATCTAAAATACTGAACAATGACTAGAACTAAATGCCAAACCATATGATTTCCATTAAGCAACTGACTTATGCACTCGCGGTGGAGAAAACACTCCATTTTAAGAAAGCCGCAGAATTGAGCAATATCAGCCAATCGGCGCTGAGTACTGCGCTTACCGAGCTGGAAAAACAGCTTGAACTGCAAATTTTCGAACGGGACAATAAAAAGGTTCTGATTACACCTGTGGGGAAACAGGTATTAGAAAAGGCACGCAGTATTATACTTCAGGTCGAGGATCTACAGCACCTGACTGACAGCCAGAAAACCCCGTTGAGCTTTCCATTAACCGTTGGCGTAATTCCGACTGTCTGCCCCTACCTATTACCCAAAATATTGCCAATTATGAACCAGCGATACCCGCAATCCCGATTGAATATTGTCGAAGATCAGTCGCATGTGCTTGTCGACATGGTCAGGCGCGGTGAAATCGACACAGCAATATTAGCGCTACCCTTCTCATGTGAAGGCCTGCTCAGCTTGGAATTTTGGCAGGAGGACTTTTACTGGGTAGCGTTAAAAGGGGAAAAACATGCACATCAAAAAGAAATTACCAGCAATGAATTAAGTCATAGCAATTTAATGTTGCTAAAGGAGGGCCACTGCCTAAAAGACCATATTCTGGAAGCCTGTAAGTTACCACCGCAGGCCACCAACCAAAGTTTTAGCGCGACTAGCCTCAATACACTGGTGCAAATGGTATTGGGACAACAGGGGACAACCTTGATTCCGGAAATGGCTATAGCCCCCCTTATTTCTCAGCACAAAGCACTTGCAGCAGTGCATTTGCATGAACCCAGCCCACACCGCCGAATCGCCTTCATTTTACGTCCTAATTATACGCGCACGTCGAGCATTGAAGCTCTGGTTAACATATGTAAAGAAGCGCTCTGTTCGCAAAACTAAATTTATAAAAAACTGATCATTAACTTCTAGTTAATTCAATAGACTCATCAACATGATTGGCATAAACTTTTTCCTGCACGTTTAATAAACTAGGCTCAGGAGGGCTACGACAATGCTAAAAAAATCAATACCTTTAGTAACCGCTTTTGCAATAACCATCTCAGCGCTGGCGTCGACAGGCTTATTAGCAGCGGACACCATGGCCAAGTCGAATCAGTTCTGGTGGCCGGAAAAACTGAACCTGAAACCTCTGCGTACCCACGATGCCAGATCCAACCCCTATGGCGAAAATTTCAATTACGCTGCGGCCTTCAATAGCGTCGATCTCAAGGCCCTGAAAAAAGATATT
This sequence comes from Cycloclasticus sp., assembly GCA_033791505.1. Classification (GTDB taxonomy): domain Bacteria; phylum Pseudomonadota; class Gammaproteobacteria; order Methylococcales; family Cycloclasticaceae; genus Cycloclasticus. The sequence continues at coordinate 1,004 of JASJGO010000201.1, read as the reverse complement.
GAGACAACATTAACAGCATCTCAAGATTGGTGGCCAGCAGATTGGGGGCACTATGGTGGTCTTATGATCAGAATGGCCTGGCATAGTGCAGGAACTTACCGCACGATCGACGGTCGCGGCGGTGCCGATGGCGGTCAACAACGCTTTGAGCCGCTCAACAGCTGGCCGGATAATGCCAGCCTGGATAAGGCACGCCGATTGCTGTGGCCCATTAAGCAAAAATACGGACGTAACATCTCCTGGGGTGACCTGATGATCTTGGCGGGTAACGTCTCGCTGGAGTCCATGGGTTTTGAAACCTTTGGTTTTGCTGGTGGACGTTCAGACGACTGGGAACCTGATCTGGTTTACTGGGGACCTGAAACCGTCATGCTTGCCAACGATAAGCGCTACGACAAAGATGGCAAACTGAAAAAACCTCTGGGAGCCGTGCAGATGGGGTTAATCTATGTCAATCCGGAAGGCCCCAGCGGCAATCACGACCCTCTCTCCGCCGCCGCAGACATACGTGAGTCGTTTGGTCGCATGGCAATGAACGATGAAGAGATCGTCGCGCTTATCGCGGGCGGACACACCCTAGGTAAAGCCCATGGCGCGGTCAAAGGAGAGTGCGTGGGTGCAGAACCTGCAGCCGCGGGTATTGAAGAGCAAGGTTTTGGCTGGAAGAACAAATGTGGCAGTGGTAAAGGTGCAGATGCCATGACGAGCGGCCTCGAAGGTGCCTGGACCTCTACGCCAACGGCATGGTCTATGCTTTATCTCGATAATCTGATGCGCTTCGAATGGGTAAAAACAAAGAGCCCCGCTGGTGCAACACAATGGATTCCAACGGATAAATTAGCGTCACAACTCGTACCGGATGCCCATATCAAGGGTAAACGGCACGCGCCGATCATGTTCACGACGGACCTGGCGCTAAAGGAAGACCCTGGATTTCGTAAGATCAGCGAGCGTTTCCTGAAAAACCCTAAAGAATTTGACCTTGCCTTTGCCAAGGCCTGGTT
>JASJGO010000200.1:0-13669 GCA_033791505.1 Cycloclasticus sp. | reverse complement strand
GGCCTGTCTTAAGCCATCCATCAATAAAATAATTAACTTAATGCATGACTCGCCTTACTCATTTTAAAAACGACAAACCATTTGAAGCCTTCCATTCGCTCCATAATATAAGCCTTACGAATTTAACGCTTCGTTTGAAAAACAGGTGTCTAGCGCTTTTAACGTCTGCACAACGGAATTCAGCAATTAAACATCGACTATTATGAACACTCAGCCGAAGCAGGTACTTACAGTTCTAATTTTTGCGGTTTTTTCTGGCTCTTCTCTGTGGTTTTCTAGCAATGCTATTTTAAACGAACTGAGCCTGGCGATACCTGAGATGGATTACGGCGTTTCAGCAATTACCTCGGCCGTGCAATTCGGCTTTATTGTTGGCACCCTTTTATTCTCACTGCTCAACGTCTCAGACCGCTTTCCTTCGGGCCGGGTTTTTTTCGTCTCGAGCCTATTAGGTAGCCTGTCAAATGCTCTTATCGTGATATTACCAGTGGATGGCGACACCCTGATCATATCGCGTTGTTTAACTGGGTTTTTTCTTGCTGGCATTTACCCCGTCGGCGTTAAAATAGCGGCGCTATGGTGCAATAATGATCTAGGACGCGCCTTAGGGCATATCGTTGCCGCTCTGGTCCTTGGCACCGCCTTCCCCCACTTAATTAAGGCTCTAGATTTATCCTTAGACTGGCAATGGGTCATTATCAGCGCCTCGTGCCTGTCGATCCTAGGTGGATTGTTAGTCGCTTTTTTTATACCCGAAAAATCAAAGGGAATACGAACGCCACATCACGAAGGCTGGTCACTTTTAAAGATCTTTAAATCCAACGATTTCAAGTCGTCCGCATCGGGGTACTTTGGCCATATGTGGGAGCTATACACCTTTTGGGCATTTGTTCCAATAATTTTAACCGTATACACGCAACTATCAGTTGCAGAGTTGAATATTCCGCTTTGGAGCTTTTTAATTATTGCCGCCGGTGGCATAGGCTGTTCTATCGGTGGATTATTATCTTTAAAGCTGGGTAGCGCACGGGTGGCGTTCTACCAATTAACCACATCAGGAATTTGCTGCTTAATTTTTCCGTTAATGCTGAGTAGTCCAACTAGCATTTTCCTGTTTTATCTCGTTATATGGGGAATAAGCAGCGCCGGCGACTCGCCTCAGTTTTCGACCTTAAACGCTAAAACGGCACCCGTGGACGCGGTAGGCTCTGCCATCACATTCGTTATATGCCTTGGCTTTGGGCTAACCATATTAAGCTTACATGTATTTAACTTTTTAATGAGCCAATTCAGCCTTCAAATTGCCGTATCATTAATGTCCATAGGCCCTTTATGTGGGCTAATTGCTTTATACCCATTAAAGCAAAAAAATCCATTATTCAACTAAAGAGAGCTCACTCATGTTTATCGCAATGAACCGATTTAAAATTGTACCCGGTAAAGAACAGGCTTTTGAAGATGTTTGGCGACAACGCGAATCGTACCTGGACTCGGTTCCCGGTTTTATTAATTTCAATCTATTACGCGGGCCAGCACTGGAAGAACACACCTTATTTGCATCTCATACAACCTGGCAAGACAAGGCTACTTTTGACGCATGGACGCACTCTGACGCTTTTAAAAAAGTACACGCTCAGGCCGGGCAAACAAAAGGTTTATATTTAGGTCACCCGAATTTTGAAGGCTTTGAGGTCGTGCTTTAAAAAAGAGCTTAGTCTTCTTTTTTTGGCTCGATGGGTTCGTCTTCGCGTTTAAATTCACCTTCGATGACATCAACGTCTGAATCGTATTGCTCAGTTGGGTTTTGAAAACCTCCAGCTCCCGGCTGGCTGATAAATTGGCTCTGTAAAATTGATAAGGCAAATTTTCGCCTTACCATTGGGATCAGACATATAAAACCGACTATATCAGTCACAAACCCCGGCGTCAGTAACAACGCAGCACTGAAAAGCAACATCGCGCCTTCTATCATTTCTATCGCAGGTATTTCACCGCGTGACAAACTCGCCTGCACCCGCTGGAATGTCGTCATTCCTTGTAGCCTAAATAAATAAGCACCCAATACCGCGGTAAAAATAATCAACACCACCGTTGAAAGCGCACCAATTACGCTACCGACTTGAATTAGAAAATAAATTTCTACGACGGGCACGATAATCAATAATAATAAAAAAGCAGAAAATGGATTCATAGTAAAGTAGCTTACACAGGATCGCTTGAGTTGTAAAAAAGCTTCTACCAGTATTGATTATATTTCGTTAGTTTGAAAAACGGATAGTGTTGACGAATCAAGAAAATTCTTAGCTGGCAGAGATTCAATTTACAGCTCCTGAGTATTTAACTGACCGTAAAAAGGAAAGATTCCACGCCGAAGGTGGGTCTTAACGACCATCAGATCAAAATCAACTTTTTCAGATCAAAATCAACTTTTTCCCAATAACGACAAGGGGCTATAATGAAACGACGGATAACTTAACTCACAAAAGCTATTGCTGCCTTTATCATTCAAAATTCACCCTACTAGCTAAAACGGATCAACCCATGTACAGAGCAGCATTTACCTCCTTTTTTATAATCTTTTTTCTCTGCCTGACGCTGCCCGTAAGCTTTGCAGCTGCGGAAAGTAATACCCTTGATAACCAGAGTAGTAGCTCGATATTAAGCGACACCCCGATTGACGCTCTTAGGGGGTTATTCGGCGGGGCTAACAACAATACCTCTACGGACTCATTGCTCGAAGCGGACGAAGCGTTTGCTTTCTTTGCTGAGGTAAACGAATCGCAACAGATCAGCTTAAACTGGCGCATTGCAGACGGCTACTACTTGTACCGGGACAAGATAAAGGTCGTTCTGAGCCAACCCTCAGATATTCAATTACAGGCACTGACATTTCCCGTCAGCGTACAAAAAACGGATGAAATTTTTGGTGATACCATCGTTTACTACGGCGACTTAGCGCTCACTCTGTTATTGGCATCTCCCATTATAGAACCCACTAAGCTAACGTTTGACGTTGGTTTTCAGGGCTGTGCAGATATCGGCGTTTGCTATCCGCCCATGAACAAAACAGTAACGCTAACTCTAAAACCAATTAGCACCAATAGTCATACCCCCTCGCCGGTTAACACCGCCGAAATCATATCCGAGCAAGATCAAATTTCAAATTCTTTGGTCAGCGACGCCCTTTGGCTCACCTGTCTAACCTTCCTCGGCTTTGGCGTATTGCTTTCTTTTACCCCCTGCGTCTTTCCCATGATTCCTATCTTGTCGGGTATTATCATAGGGCACGGAAAGGACCTAACTACTCGAAAAGCGTTTTACCTGTCGTTCAGCTACGTATTTGCCTCGGCTTGCACCTACGCCTTATTCGGCGTATTAGCTGGTCTGTTTGGTAGTAACTTACAGGCTACTTTTCAAAACCCATGGATACTCGGTTCGTTCAGCGTCATTTTTGTTTTATTGGCCCTCTCGATGTTTGGCCTGTACACGCTACAATTACCCGCGGCGCTGCAGAGTAAATTATCCAATCTATCGCAACACCAGAAACACGGTTCTTTGTTGGGTAGCGCGGTAATGGGTATTTTATCCACACTGATAGTGGGGCCCTGCGTTGCCGCACCACTCGCTGGCGTTCTGATCTATATCGGCCAAACAGGTGACGCGACTCTGGGCGGCTTTGCATTATTTTCACTCGGTATCGGCATGGGGATTCCGCTGGTCATTATCGGCGTATCAGCCGGTAAATTTCTGCCCAAAGCCGGGCACTGGATGGAACCGATCAAGTACTTTTTTGGCGTATTGCTGATCGCCGTGGCCATTTGGCTGGCGGAACGGATCTTACCGCCAGCGGTGACGTTGACATTATGGGCGGGCTTACTGATCGTCTGTGCTATTTACCTGAAAGCACTCGACCGATTGCCAGAACAGGCAGCGGGCTGGCTAAAATTCACCAAAGGACTGGGGGTGATTTTTTTAATTTACGGCATTATTTTACTGCTAGGCGCGAGCGCAGGCGGAACAAACCCGCTAAAACCACTAGCTAATTTAAATATCGCAGAACAACGCAGCCCACATGCAACGCTCAGCTTCAAAAGAATAAAGACCCTCAGTGAACTAAATGCATCACTAAAAATTGCAGCTAAAAACGATCAACGCGTGATGCTCGATTTTTACGCCGACTGGTGCATCTCCTGTAAGGAAATGGAAGCATTTACGTTTACTGACCCTCGCGTACAGCTGGCATTAAAAAACACCGTATTATTACAAGCCGACGTGACAAAGAATGACGATGAAGACAGATCTTTGTTGAATGCTTTTTCACTGATTGGTCCTCCAGCCATTCTTTTTTTCAAGCCGGACTCGATTGAATTACAGCGATCTCGCGTAGTTGGCTATATGGAACCCGCTGTTTTTTTAAAACGAATACAAGAGCTTTAATTCATGAACAAAAATAGATTACTGATCGTCGCGGTCATTTCTGTTGCAGCGATTATCGCAGTAGCTTTGCTAACCGTTAACAGTATGTCGGGCGCTAACACGGTTGATTCTTCCAACAACGGCATTTCATTGCGCCCTGATTTCTCTCTACCTGATATTCAAGGCGATGTTCGAAACATTAAAGAGTGGGACGGTAAGTTTATTGTGCTTAATTTTTGGGCCACCTGGTGCCCACCGTGCCGCAAAGAAATCCCTGAATTCATCGCACTACAAAAGGAATACGCCGACCTCGGTCTGCAATTTGTCGGCGTAGCCATAGACGACCCCGTATCGGTGAACCAGTTTTCCATGGAAATGGATATCAATTACCCAAACCTGATTGCCGAAACGCAAGGAATTGATCTAGCTCGGCAATACGGCAACACGCATGGTGCGCTTCCATTTTCAGTCATCATTGGCCCAAAAGGTCAAATATTAGCCCGCCAAATAGGTATTCTTAGCCGAGCAAAAATTCTTCAGGTCACCCATCTTTTAAAAGACTAACTCCGCCTAACTTGCTTATATTTGTCTTTATCTTTCGCGAACTAACTATTTTTGTAGACTTTTAACTCAGGCTTTGACAAAATCATCGTTACGCTTATTGCAACCATTTTTATTTATATACAGTTAACACGTTATGGCAATTATTTCAGTTATCAACGGCCCTAATCTAAATATGCTTGGCACGCGCGAACCCGAAATTTATGGCGAATTAACATTAGCTGACATTGAGGCCAGCCTAACTCGGATCGCCAAACAACACGATCACCAGATACGTTTTTACCAGAGCAATGCTGAACACGATCTGGTCAATACAGTGCAACAAAGCAAACAAAACGACGTCGCCTTCATTTTATTAAACCCTGCCGCCTTTACCCATACCAGCGTGGCCTTGCGTGACGCTTTATTGGCCAGCGACACCCCCTTTATTGAGCTGCACTTATCTAATGTTCATGCTCGCGAATCGTTTCGTCAACAGTCTTATTTTTCAGATATTGCCGAGGGCGTTATCTGTGGCTTTGGTCCAAAAAGCTATGAATTAGCTTTGCTTGCCGCTATCACTTTAATAGAACAACCAATAAGAGATTAATTATGGATATAAGAAAAGTTAAAAAACTCATTGAGCTGATCGAAGAATCCGATATCGCTGAAATCGAAATTCACGAAGGTGAAGAGTCGGTACGTATCAATCGTTATTCATCCAGCCAGCCTGTAGTGGTTACGCAAGCCGCTGCTCCTGCCGTTACGGCTAGTGCCACACCTCAACCTGTTACACCTAAAGCACCTGCAGAGGTATCGGGTCACGTTGTAAAGTCGCCCATGGTGGGCACCTTTTACGCCTCACCCGCTCCAAGCGCACCGGCGTTTGTCAGCATCGGCCAAACGGTCCAAAAAGGTGATGTGTTATGCATCATCGAAGCGATGAAAATTCTAAATCAAATCGAATCTGATGCTTCTGGCGTCGTTAAATCAATCCTGTCTGAAAATGGCCAGGCTGTTGAGTTCGACCAACCTTTATTCGTTATCGACGAATAGCGTTTTAAATTTTACCTTTCGACGAGAGACATATGTTCGATAAAATTCTTATTGCCAACCGCGGCGAAATTGCTTTACGTATTTTGCGCGCTTGCCGCGAGCTCGGCATTCAAACCGTTGCCGTACACTCCACTGCCGACAGGGACTTAAAGCACGTACGCCTGGCAGATGAATCCGTTTGTATTGGCGGCCCATCATCCACAGAAAGCTACCTTAACGTGCCGGCGCTTATCAGTGCTGCAGAGATTACTGACGCCGAAGCCATCCACCCCGGTTATGGCTTTTTGTCGGAAAATGCCGACTTTGCTGAACGCGTTGAACAAAGTGGTTTTACCTTTATTGGACCGCGCTCTGAAACGATTCGCCTAATGGGTGACAAGGTGTCCGCCATTGCGGCCATGAAAAAAGCTAATGTGCCTTGCGTACCGGGTTCTGATGGTCCTTTAACCTCCGACAAAGAAAGAAATATTCGAATTGCGCGAGAAATTGGCTATCCCATTATCATTAAAGCTGCGGGTGGTGGCGGTGGACGTGGCATGCGCGTCGTCCATACCGAAGCCGCTTTGCTGAATGCTATTTCACTAACCAAAACCGAAGCGAATAACTTCTTTGGTAACGATATGGTGTACATGGAAAAATTCCTCGAAACACCCCGCCACATTGAATTCCAGATACTCGCCGACAAACACGGCAATGCGATTCATCTAGGCGAACGCGATTGTTCTACCCAACGTAAACATCAAAAGGTCATTGAAGAAGCACCGGCCATTGGTATAACGGAAGAAGTCCGCCAGGAAATTGGTTCTCGATGCGCTAGAGCTTGTGCAGATATCGGTTATTACGGCGCAGGTACATTCGAATTTTTATATGAAAAAGGCGAATTCTATTTCATTGAAATGAATACCCGCGTTCAGGTAGAGCACCCCATTACTGAGATCGTTACGGGCGTTGATATTGTCGCAGAACAATTGAAAATTGCCGCCGGCGAGCCTCTTGGCTACAGCCAGGACGATATTAAAATCAGCGGGCACGCTATCGAGTGTCGTCTCAACGCAGAACACTCAGAAACGTTTATGCCATCTCCGGGCAAAATCACCCAGCTTCATATTCCGGGCGGTCCAGGCATCCGCTTTGACAGTCATATTTACAATGGCTATACCGTTCCCCAGTACTATGATTCGATGATTGGAAAACTAATCGCTTCCGGTAATTCGCGTGAGTCGGCGCTAGCTCGCACAAAAACTGCACTTAACGAAACGGTCATCGATGGCATCCATACCAATATTGCTTTGCTAAAAGATATTGTTGTTGATAAAGATTTTGCTTCTGGTACGTACAATATCCATTATTTAGAAAAAAAACTCGGGCTATAACACCAATGCCATGGCAACAGCTGAGTGTTGAAACCAGCCCCGTACTCGCACCATTAATTGAAACAATTCTACAAGAACTAGGATCACTGTCCGTCACTATGACGGATGGTGCTGACCAGCCCATCTACGAACCTCCTCTGGAAACGACGCCTTTATGGCAACAAGTGGTGGTCACTGGTTTATTTGATGAACAGCACGACCTCAGTCAGGCCGAGCAGTATTTTGATCAACGCATTAATGAGCCTAAAACCTGGCGATTAAAACTAGAGCGATTAGAAGATCAAGTTTGGGAGCGCGTCTGGCTCGAGGACTTTAAGCCAATAAAATTTAGCGAACATTTTTGGGTCTGCTCAACGGAGCATGAAGCGCCTGAGCCCACCGCTATTATTTTAAGATTAGACCCCGGTCTTGCATTTGGAACGGGCACCCACCCGACAACTGCCTTATGCCTTGAGTGGCTGGCTAACCACCCACTGAATGAAAGTCAGGTCATCGATTTTGGCTGTGGTTCAGGCATACTCGCGATTGCAGCCCTGCTGTTAGGCGCTAAACAGGCTATTGGTATCGATATCGACCCACAAGCACTCACCGCAACGATGAATAATGCCGAGCAAAATCAGGTCTGTGACAAAATTCAAGTCTACGACGCGCAACAATATCCTCGTCAGCCACAATCAGTGGTTATCGCAAACATCCTCGCTGAGCCTCTAATTACACTTTCTACTGAGATATCAGCGCTGGTCGAGCCAGGCGGCCAGTTATTATTATCGGGTATTCTTAGTGAACAAGTTGAGCAAGTGATGCAGCCTTACCTGGATAATTTTATATTCGCTCCCGCCGCTATTAAAGATGGCTGGGCCTGTTTACACGCGCAAAAAATTTAAACGATGAAATACGCGCTTTGCCCCTCTTGTTTAAGCACACTGCAAGTAACCGAGGAGCAATTAGCGCTAAAAGAGGGTCTGATTCGTTGCGGTCATTGCAATGACGTTTTTAATGGCCATCAACACCAATTAACGCCCTCCGGCCAACCGGTTGCAAACATTCCGATAGAAAAACCAGTACCGACAACAGGGTTGGAAACGAGTACTGACAATGACGACGAACCTCCCATGTCTGCTATCTGGGAATCTCCTTCGGCCCCAGTGCAAAACAGGCTTGCTTTTGGCTTGCTTTCATTTACCCTGATCATTGTCTTACTCGCCCAGGTCATCATGCTGCAATCAGACCTCTTTACGCAAAGCACGCGCTTGCAGCCTATCTTTAAATATTTAAATAAGACCTTTGACTTAGATATCCCAGGCTATATCAATTTAGACGAAATCCATATTGTAGATCGTGAAATTCGCCCTCACCCAGAATTACAAAATGCTTTAGAACTCCAGATCACCATGAAGAATCATGCCTTAACAGAGCAGGCCTACCCCTCTATTAACGTGACGTTGACATCCCGCTTGGGCGAAAAAATTGCATTGGGGAAATTCACAAAATACGACTATCTTAATAAAGATGAGCTGAACGATTACTTTGCGCCGTCGGAGTTAAAGCATATTAAACTGATTTTTAGCAAACCACGACAAAACCCATCTGGTTTCGAAATTACTTTCAGCGAATCACTCCCTTCCGTACAATAGTGCTTCAAATTTCGCTCATTAACACGTAACGTTGAAGCTAGACCAAACTTGTTCGCTTCTATATGAAAATCGGCCCATACACATTAAGCAACAACTTAATCCTGTCTCCCATGGCGGGCATTACCGATCGCCCTTTCCGGCAAATTTGTCGTGATTTAGGCGCGGGCATGGCCGTATCCGAAATGACCGCGTCAAACCCCGTCTTAAGACATCACCCTCGAACGCAGTTAAAACTCAATCATACCGGTGAGAACGAGCCACGTTCTGTGCAAATTGTCGGCACCAACCCTGAACAAATGGCCGAAGCCGCCCAATACAATCAGTCTAATGGCGCCCAGATTATTGACATTAATATGGGTTGCCCAGCAAAAAAGGTCTGTAATGTAGCGGCCGGCTCAGCCCTTTTACGTGACGAAGCCCTGGTAAAAAGCATTTTAGAGGCCGTCGTATCCGCTGTAGATATCCCGGTAACACTGAAAATAAGAACTGGCTGGGATCCTCTGAGCAGAAACGCCGTCACTATCGCAAGCATCGCTGAGCAAGCGGGCATACAGGCGCTGGCTATTCACGGCCGTACTAGAGAGTGTAAATATAAGGGCGAAGCAGAGTTTGACACCATTAGATCCGTTAAACGAGCCATCTCGATTCCTGTTTTTGCAAATGGCGACATTTGTTCCGTTGAAAAAGCACAAGACGTACTTGATTATACCGGAGCCGACGGCCTGCTCATTGGCAGAGGGGCACAGGGCCGCCCATGGATTTTTAGAGAAATTGATCACTTCTTAAAAACAGGGCACAAATTGGCACCACCCAGCACGGAGGAAATAAAGAGTATTATCACCCAGCATATTATCCAGCTACATCAGTTTTATGGTGATACCATGGGCGTTAAAATTGCCAGGAAACATATAGCCTGGTACTTTAATCACCTGGACGCTTCATTATTGCCGCGTGTTAAAGAGAGTTTTTTATTGCAAGAACCCCAACAGCAGCTAGATTTTATGGACAAAATTTTTTATGCTTTCACCAATAAAACATACCAGGCAGCATGAGCTTAGATAAGTTAGATAAACCCCTGTGTCAGCAAGTCAAGCACGCACTTGAAAACTACTTCAACCAACTCGACGGTCATGAAGTCGTTGATTTGCACGCATTGGTGATCAGCGAAGTTGAAAAGCCGTTATTCGAAGCGGTTCTCAATCACACAAAATCCAATCAGTCTAAAGCCGCTAAAATTCTCGGCTTAAGCCGTGGTACATTAAGGAAAAAACTAGCGAGCTACCAGCTCGACCAGTAATTTTTAGTCCTCATTTAATAACACGTCAAAACACTGGGCTCCGTTAACGCCTCATCGACGCTAAAAACCCCAGCAAAAAAAACCTATTTTCGATAGAATACCCTGTTTTCGAGCAGGCCAAATTGGTCGCTTCTAACCTTACGAACGGGTCATCACATGAGCAATAAAATCGCACGCGCTTTAGTCAGCGTTTCTGATAAAACTGGCATTGTCGAGTTTTGCCAACAGCTAAGCGACTTAGGCGTTGAAATTATATCCACCGGTGGCACCGCTAAATTACTGCAACAAAAAAACATTCCCGTAGTCGAAATTAGCGATTACACGGGCTTTCCCGAAATGATGGACGGCCGCGTCAAAACCTTACACCCAAAAGTACATGGCGGCATATTAGGTCGTCGCGATATAGACCAGGATGTGATGCATGGGCACGGGATCAAGCCGATCGATTTAGTCGTCGTTAACCTATATCCTTTTCAACAAACCGTCGCCGATCCTGACTGCGATCTTGCCACGGCGATTGAGAATATAGATATCGGCGGCCCTACGATGATAAGAGCTGCAGCTAAAAACCATAAAGACGTCACCATCATTGTTGATCCAACTGATTACCAGCCAACCATCGAGGCCATTAAAACGTCTGCTGGCGTTGATGATGCAACTCGATTTAAGCTCGCCGTGAAAACATTTGAACACACCGCACACTATGATGGCGCTATTGCCAACTACCTGGGCAGTATTCATCAAGATGGTAAAAAATCTGACTTTTCTCAGACCATCAACCTTCAATTCAAACAAAAACAGGTCATGCGTTACGGTGAAAACCCGCATCAAAAAGCCGCATTTTTTGTTGCAAATAACGTTGAAAAAGGCACTATTTCTTCTGCCGTCCAACGCCAGGGTAAAGAACTTTCGTATAACAATATAGCCGATACAGACGCCGCGTTAGAATGCGTTAAGCAGTTTGACGAGTCGCCCGCCTGCGTCATTGTAAAACACGCCAACCCTTGTGGCGTGGCGCTTGGCGACAATATCCTTGAGGCCTATAAACGCGCTTATGAAACCGATTCTGAATCTGCCTTTGGTGGCATCATTGCCTTTAACCGCCCATTAGACGCCGCCACTGCCGAAGCTATTATTGAACGCCAGTTTGTTGAAGTCATTATCGCCCCGGGGATTAATGAAGACACGCTTAAGATCATCGCCAGCAAAAAGAACGTTCGTTTACTCGATAGCGGTCAATGGCCAGCTAATCGTGCATTCCAACATGACTTTAAGCGCGTTAACGGTGGTTTACTGGTTCAAACCGTTGATAACGAGCTCTATTCTAATTTAACCGTAGTGACTAAGCGTCAACCGAGTGAGCAGGAAATGCAGGACCTATTATTCAGCTGGAGAGTCGCTAAATTCGTTAAATCAAACGCTATTATTTACGCCAAAAACAAAATGACTATCGGCGTTGGCGCTGGTCAAATGAGCCGCGTTAATTCGGCTCGAATTGCTGCCATAAAAGCCGAACAGGCCGGCCTGGATGTAGTCGGATCGGTGATGGCCTCAGATGCATTTTTCCCCTTCAGAGATGGCCTCGATAACGCCGCACAAGTTGGTATTCGAGCCGTTATTCAACCGGGTGGCTCCATGCGTGATGAAGAAGTCATTCAGGCGGCTGATGAACACGATATAGCGATGGTCTTTACCGCCATGCGTCATTTTAGACACTAAACAGGGATTACACGATGAACGTACTGATCGTAGGTGGTGGTGGACGTGAACACGCACTGGCGTGGAAGGCTAAACAATCTAGCAAAGTAGAGACCGTTTATGTTGCACCGGGAAATGCCGGAACAGCACAGGAGCCGGGCATTCAAAATATCGACATTATCGCCGATGATATTGAGGGATTAATAGCTTTTGCCAAAGAAAAACAGATTGAACTGACTATCATTGGCCCTGAGGCACCCTTAGTAGCTGGCATCGTTGATCAATTTAGCACCAATCAGCTGCGTTGTTTTGGCCCGACTCAATTAGCCGCTCAACTGGAAGGCTCTAAAGCTTACTGCAAAGACTTCCTCGCTCGTCACAACATTCCTACCGCTGACTACCAGAGCTTTACCGATATTAACGCGGCTTGCGATTACATTCGTTTAAAAGGCGCGCCTATCGTCGTTAAGGCCGATGGTTTAGCCGCTGGTAAAGGCGTCATTCTCGCGCAGAGCGAACGTGAAGCGATCAGCGCGGTGAACGATATGTTGGCTGGCAATGCCTTTGGCGAAGCAGGACACAGGGTCGTTATTGAGGAGTTTTTACACGGTGAGGAAGCCAGCTTTATCGTTATTGCCAACGGTCATCAGGCATTACCTATGGCCTCGTCTCAAGACCATAAAGCGCGCGACAATGCTGATTTAGGCCCTAATACCGGTGGTATGGGTGCCTACTCTCCCGCGCCGGTTGTAACGCCCTATATGCATCAAAAAATTATGCGCACGATAATCCAGCCGACGCTTGATGGCATGATTAAAGACGGCATTCCTTATACCGGTTTTCTGTACGCCGGCGTGATGATTGATGCTGACGGCACGCCGAAAGTGCTTGAATATAATTGCCGTTTTGGCGACCCCGAAACGCAGCCGATTATGATGCGTCTGAAAAGTGATCTGACTGATCTTTGTAATGCCGCACTCGACAACCAGCTCGATAACATCAGCGCTGAATGGGACCCACGTACATCAATCGGCGTTGTGCTGGCCGCCGGTGGCTATCCATTTGATTACCATAAAGGGGACGTTATTAGTGGTATCCCCGCTGAAACTAGTGATACAAAAGTATTTCACGCCGGCACTAAAATGCAGGGCAACGACATTGTCACCAATGGCGGTCGCGTCTTATGCGCTTGCGCCCTTGGCAACAGTGCGCAGGACGCACAACGCACAGCGTATGAAACGGTGAATGCGATCCATTGGGATAAGGTTTATTATCGTGATGATATAGGTTATCGCGCCATTGCACGCGAAATGAAAAGTTAAAAAAATACTTAACGAACAGCCATAAAAAAGAGTTTCAATATGAAACTCTTTTTTATGCCTTGTTAAACTAAGCTATCGCTTCATCGAGGCGAAAAACTCTTCATTCGTTTTTGTTTTCTTAAAGCGCTCCAATAAAAATTCAATAGCGCCCAACTCATCCATCGGGTTAAGAATCTTACGTAAAATCCAGGTTTTTTGCAGAGTGTCTGGGTCAACCAGATATTCTTCGCGTCTTGTTCCTGAACGGTTCACGTTGATAGCAGGGTACACGCGTTTTTCTGCAATTTTTCGCTCCAGATGCAGCTCCATATTGCCGGTACCTTTAAACTCTTC
>JASJGO010000199.1:0-55648 GCA_033791505.1 Cycloclasticus sp. | reverse complement strand
GGGCTTGTATTTTTTGGCGGCGCCGATGTTAACGACGCTTTTTCAATATGATGCATTTTCACCTGAAGACGTTAACAAAGCCGCATTAAGCTTGATGGCCTATTCGATTGGCTTGCCAGCGTTTATTTTGGTTAAAGTGTTGGTGCCGGGGTTTACTTCGAGGCAAGATATGAAAACGCCGGTGAAAATTGGCGTTATAGCGGTGATAGCAAATCTCATCTTGAGCCTCAGCCTGGTTTCTTTTTTACAACACGCGGGCTTAGCTCTGGCAACTTCGTTGGCGGCTTTTGTAAACGCTGGCTTATTGCTTAGAGCGCTGGTTAAAACAGGGGCGTTTAAAGCTCAAAAAGGCTGGTTTAGTTTCGCCGCTAAAGTATTAATGGCTAACTTGCTGGTTGGCCTGATATATTTGAATGACTACGCGTTAGAGCAATGGCTTGCTTGGGGTGCATTCGACAGGGTATTACACTTAGGGCTGGAGATTTTAGCGGTCGCCATATTGTATTTGGTGGCTCTTCTGATCATGGGAATCCGCCCGCGTGATTTATTATTTAAACATTAAGGTTGGCGATGAAATTGATACGACACTTAGCCGACGCGCCCGTTTTTACAAAAGGTAGTGCGTTGACCATCGGGAATTTTGATGGTGTTCACGCGGGGCATAGGATGGTGTTAGATGCGTTAACACAGCAAGCCAAAGCACTAGAATTACCAACAATCGTGATGTGTTTTGAACCGCAGCCGATTGAATATTTCAGGGCCGCCAACGCGCCAGCAAGAATTTCAACGGCCAGAGACAAAATAACCCATCTATCTCAAACGGACGTGGATTTTCTGTATCTGGTGCGCTTTGATCACGCTCTGGCGAATATGACGGCGGAGCAATTTGTAAACATGCTTTATCAGCAACTAAAAATTAAACTCTTAATCGTTGGTGATGACTTTTGTTTTGGTAAAAACAGACAGGGCGATTTTGACTATTTGACGGCCGCTGGTAAAAGATTGGGTTTTAGCGTTCTAAAATCACATTCATTTAAAATGGAGGATGAACGGGTCAGCAGCACCTTAATCCGTCATGCTTTAGAACGAGGAGAGTTAAAAAAAGCGGCGCTGTATTTGAATCGGCCTTACACAATGTCTGGCCGTGTTATGCACGGAGATAAAAGAGGCCGAGAGCTTGGTTTTCCTACCGCCAATATACGTGTGAAAAATAGAAAAACTCCGTTAAAAGGTGTTTTTGCCGTTACAATAACGCTTGAATCAGGCCTGAGTTATAACGGGGTTGCTAACGTGGGAACGCGACCTTCAATTGAGGACACTATGGCGGTTTTATTAGAAGCCCACTTGTTCGATTTTAGCGGCTATTTATATGGCCAGCGTGTGGTTATTTCCTTTTGTGAAAAACTTCGAGATGAGAAAAAATTTAACGACCTGAATCAATTAACTGAGCAAATTTCAATAGATTCTGCACAGGCTAAAACATACTTTAATCAAACACGAACCGCCTAAGAGCATCATGGATTACAAAACGACACTTAATTTACCGCAAACCAGCTTTCCGATGAAAGCAAACCTGGCTAACCGCGAACCCGCCACCTTGAAACGCTGGCAAGAGATCGGTTTATATCAAAAAATTCGTGATCAATTTGCAGGTAGACCGCACTTTGTCTTACACGATGGACCGCCGTATGCAAACGGCCCCATTCATATTGGCCATGCGGTTAATAAAGTATTAAAGGATATCATCATCAAGAGCAAGGCCTTACAGGGTTTTGACTCGCCTTACGTGCCCGGCTGGGATTGCCACGGCTTGCCAATCGAATTGATGGTTGAAAAGAAAATAGGCAAGGCGGGTGTTAAGGTGTCAGCGGCTGAATTTCGAGCAGCGTGCCGGACCTACGCAACCAAACAAGTGGCGATGCAAAAAGAAGAGTTTGTTCGTTTGGGCGTGTTTGCCGACTGGGATCGGCCATACCTGAGTATGGATTTTCAATTTGAAGCAGACGTTGTTCGTTCGCTCGGCCGCATTATAGACAATGGCCATTTGCACAAGGGTTCAAAGCCTGTGCATTGGTGTACCGATTGCGGCTCTGCCTTAGCAGAAGCAGAAGTTGAGTATGAAGATAAGCGATCCCCCGCGATTGATGTGCGCTTTACCGTGACTGATGAAGCCGCATTCGTGGAACGCTTTCATAGCAGCGATGGACACCCTGGAGAGGGGCCCATTTCAGTCGTTATCTGGACCACCACGCCCTGGACCTTGCCGGCAAATCAGGCGGTTTCATTAAATCCTGAATTCGATTATGTGATGGTTCAAAGTGGCGAAGAACGACTCGTTTTATCTGAAAAGCTATTAAAGGACACGATGCTTCGCTATGGCATTGATGACTATCGAGTGGTGGCTTATTGCAAAGGTAAAGATTTAGAATTAATGACGCTAAACCACCCCTTTTACCAGCGTGTAGTGCCGATTATTTTAGGCCATCACGTGACGGCTGAGGCGGGTACGGGCGCGGTGCATACGGCGCCAGGGCACGGTCAGGACGATTACGTCGTTGGCTTACAGTACAATATTCCAGTGGATAATCCAGTCGGCGATAATGGCGTATTTTTAGCGACTACGCCGATGTTTGCAGGCAAGCACGTGTTTAGTGCTAACGGCGATATTATCGAGGTCTTAAAAGAACGAGGTGCCTTGCTGCACGAGGAAGCCTTAAACCATAGTTACCCGCATTGTTGGCGACATAAAACACCGATTATTTTTAGAGCGACGCCGCAGTGGTTTATCTCGATGGATAAGAATAATTTGCGTGAAAAAGCATTGCAGGAAATTAAACGCGTGAACTGGATTCCCGAATGGGGCGAAGCGCGCATTAATAGCATGGTCGAAGGTCGCCCAGACTGGTGTATTTCTCGTCAACGAAATTGGGGCGTACCAATTGCCTTATTTGTGCATAAAGAAACGGGCGAGTTGCACCCCGATACGCCTAAATTAATCGAACAGGTCGCCGAACGCATTGAGAAAGCGGGTATAGAAGCCTGGTTTGAATTAGATGCGACGGACTTACTGGGTGATGAAGCCGAGCAATACACTAAGATTAACGATATCCTGGACGTTTGGTTTGATTCGGGCGTCACTCACGCCTGCGTACTAGATAAACGAGAACAACTCACCTTTCCTGCGGCAATGTACCTGGAAGGCTCGGATCAACACCGCGGCTGGTTCCAATCTTCTTTGTTAACCTCTGTGGCTATGAATGGCTGTGCGCCTTTCGAATCTGTGCTGACGCATGGTTTTACTGTTGATGCTAAAGGTAAAAAAATGTCGAAATCACAAGGCAATGTGGTGGCGCCGCAAAAAGTGATTAATTCACTGGGCGCGGACGTGTTGCGCCTTTGGGTGTCGGCGAATGATTACCGTGGCGAGATGACGGTATCTGATGAAATTTTAAAGCGCGCCTCAGACGTGTATCGTCGGTTAAGAAATACGGCGCGTTATTTACTTTCCAATTTAAATGATTTCGACCCTGTAAAAGATGCCTTATCGTTTGACGATATGTTGCCACTAGATCGTTGGGCGATTGAGAAAACGCGTGAAGTACAAAAAGAAGTGCTGGATGGTTACGATCAATACCAGTTCTTGCAGGTACACCAAAAGATCCACCACTTTTGCTCGGTGGATATGGGTAGTTTTTATCTGGATGTGATTAAAGATCGTCAGTACACGCTGCAAACAAACAGTGTAGCGAGGCGTTCTTCGCAAACGGCGATGTTCCATATTGCCGAGGCATTCGTGCGCTGGATAGCGCCGATATTGAGCTATACCGCGGAAGAAATTTGGCTGGCGATGCCGGGCGATCGTGATGAGTCGGTGTTTTTAGCAACGGCTTACGAAGGGTTTCCTGAATCAGATGCAGAAGCTTCGACTGAATTAGCGTTCTGGCAGGACATTATTGAAACACGTGAGCTGGTCAGCAAAGAGCTTGAACGGGTAAGAGCTGAAGGACTTATTGGTTCTGGCCTCGACGCGGAAGTAACGCTATATTGTGCAGACGGCTTGTATGAAAAACTCAAGCAACTAGACGACGAGCTGCGTTTTATCTTGATCACCTCGTACGCGCAGGTAAAGCCGTTGTCTGATAAACCGGAGCGAGCGAAAGCGACGGATAATGCTGAGTTGTTTATTGAAGTGGCGGCTAGTGAACACGAAAAGTGCGTCCGTTGTTGGCATCATCGCCACGACGTGGCTGCGTCCACCTCGCACCCCGAATTATGTAGTCGTTGCGTAGAAAATGTAGACGGCGCTGGGGAAGATAGACGTTTTGCTTAAAGCGATGCCTATGTTTAGGTGGTTGTGGTTGTCTGCGCTGGTGATTGTGCTCGACCAGATCAGTAAGTTGTGGGTGGTGAAACATTTTGATTTATATGAATCGGTGGCTTTGCTGCCGTCAGTTAACTTAACTTACGTGCATAACACCGGCGCGGCGTTTAGTTTTTTGAGTTCTGCCGGTGGTTGGCAACGTTGGTTTTTTATTGCTATTGCGTTGATCGCGACCACGATTTTAATGATTTGGTTGAGTCGTTTAAAGCGTTCTGAGCGATGGATGGCGGTTACTTTGTCATTGATTTTAGGCGGTGCGATAGGGAATTTGTATGACCGAATATCGTATGGCTACGTCATCGATTTCATAGACGTGTATTATAAAACCTGGCATTGGCCGGTGTTTAATGTGGCTGATTCTGCTATTTCCGTTGGTATCGTGATGATGCTGATTGATGCCTTTTTCAGCAAAAACTCAACTAGCGACGAGTAAGCCTTTAAACTTCTCCCAGTCGAAGCTTTCTCCGGGGTCAGTTTTTCGCCCAGGCGCTATATCACAATGTCCAACGATGGTGTCTTTAGACAGCCTGGGGTAAGCACCCATCAGCGCTTTGCAACAACGCGCTAATTCTGCGTATTGTTCTTCGGTATAGGGGATATGATCGGCGCCCTCCAGCTCAATACCAATGGAAAAATCGTTGCAGTTTTCTTCGCCCGCGTAGTACGAAACCCCCGCGTGCCACGCGCGCTGATCAAACGGCACGTATTGGGTGACGCTTCCATCACGTCGAATGAGTAAATGTGAAGACACCTCTAACTCGCAAATTTCTTTAAAGTAAGGGTGCTGCTCTGGGTCTAATTGATTTAGAAAAAAATCGTCTATCCAGTCGCCGCCGAATAGGTCGGGTGGAAGACTTATGCCGTGTACGATAATAAGCCGAATATCGTCGGCTACTGGGCGAGCATTTTTATTGGGTGAATTGAGCTGAGTTACACCAATGAGTAAACCAGATTGAATCTTATTGTGGAATTTTTTCATAAAAATGAAAGGAGTTTTAAATTTGTGCCGTAGCGCACAACTTTTTTAGTACGCTGACTATACTCTAAACATCAGTGTACATAAACGGTTCTTAGATCATGGAAAACTCCAAAGCAGCAATCGTAGACATTAGGCAAACAGAAAATTATGCGCCAATGAATGACAAGGTTTCGAAGCAGAAAAAAATCATTCAATCGTCAGCAAAGGTGTTAAAAACGCACCTTCAAAAAGCATTTGCCCTGCACTTGGAGCAGGTAGAGCAGCAGCTTTACGATACGGTGGATTCTAAAAATACGGACGCCATTCATATCGATATTAAAAAATTGCAGAAAGCATCTAAATACTTATCGTCGTTATATATCGATAGTGCTAGCAAAAATTTATTGAGTTTTTCAGCAGACTCGGATATTAGCGCTGAGAGCACTTTTTTTTCTTCGAAGGAAGATAAGGGCTGGGCCGGTCTTCAGTTATTAGAAACAGATGAGGTTGAAAACCAATTATTGATTGATGGTTATGTATCAGCCTCTGAGAGTCATTTAACAGAGCTTTTATACGCGTTGAAACGCCGTATAGAGTTTGTTGCTAATGTTAACGATTTACCCGCAAGCAGAAACCCCTTTGGTCCATCCGTTTTAATGAAAACGTACGTTGAATTAATTAAGGGTGAGTCGTTCTCCAAAATAACGCATAAGATTTTATGTGGATCGTTTAACAAGACGGTGTTATCAAATATAGGCGATACACTTGAAGAAATTAATGAGTTGTTTATAGAGGCTGGAATATTACTTAAGCTGCCAAAACCAAAGCTCAAAAGAAGCGCTTCGGTGGCTAAAAAAGACGTCAATCCGCCAGTAGAAGCTAAAAAGGCTATGACTCCAGAGCCGGCCAAAGCGGAAAAAACAACGCTGCCGCAAGTAGATCAGGTATCAAATGCGGTGGCGACAAAGATAGAGCCCGTTTTATACAGCTCTTTGGTTGAAATGGCTCAAGCTTACCGCGTTAAGGATAGAACAAAGGTTTCAGATGGCTTGACTGTTGCGGGCGAACAATTAGCAACGACTGCTCTGATTAATACCTTGGACGAGATTCAGAAACAAGGGACGATTGACGGCGTGGACCTAGAAGATAGCGTGCGTTCGCAAATCGGTTCGAAAATTCAAGTAGATGGACAGCGCCAACCTTATTCAGAACAAGATGATATTTTGATCGATGTGGTTGCGATGTTCTTTGACGTGATTTTACAGGATCGACAACTGCCCGACGTCGTAAGAGCGATGATTGGCCAGTTGCAAATTCCCATTTTAAAAGTAGCGATGATGGACAAAGAGTTTTTCGCGAAAAAAAGCCACCCGGCTAGACGCTTTTTGAATGCACTATCGAACGCCGGCTTAGGAGTCAGTGCAAAAAATAAACAAATTCAAAGCACTATTTTCGAAAAAATGGAGGAGTTGGTTGAGCGAGTATTAATGGAATTTGAAGATGACGTTGATATTTTTGCCGAATTGGTCGAAGAGTTCGAAATTTTTCTGGATCAACAACAGCAACAAATAAATCTTATCGAGGAACGTTCACGAAAAGTGACGCAAGGGGCTGAACAGCTGGAGTTAACTAGGCGCCAGGCGTCTTACGAAATTGCACTCAGGTTAAATGGCAAATCAATACCTGAATTTGTTCATTTGTTTTTGGATGAGGCCTGGAAAGACGTGCTGGTTTTGGCCTTGCTTAGACGAGAGAAAGAGCCGGAAGAAACAAAGCAAAGCATCTCAGTGATTGAACGCTTAGTGAGCAGTGTCATTGCAGCAGAGAACGAGTCCGCGAAGAACCTTATAAAGGAAGATTTAGGGCGATTATTGAAGGATATTAAAGTAGGCCTGGAAAATATATCGTATGACTTCCATGAAGCGATACCATTTTTTAAGGAGCTCGAGTCCTGGCACAGACAAATACTGGCCTTGAAAACAGCTGATGTTGATGATATTCCAGTAGCCGAAAGGGTTACTTTAGTCGATTTTGATAAAGACTTCTGCGAGGCGAGTTTAGAAGAGGAATTATTGCAAGAACTCGAGGGCGAACTGAAACAAATGCCGAAAGATAAATTTAGTAAACTGGCGAATAATATACAAGTAGGTGATTGGCTTGAATATAACAATGAGGCCGGGGCGGCTTTGCGAGCTAAGTTATCATGGAAAAGCCCAGTTACGTTGACGTGTTTATTTGTCAATGATCGTGGAGCTAAAGCGATGGATATTACGATCGCTGAACTGGCCGAAGAGTTACGACAAAAAAGAATGAGCATCGTCGGGCAGGAAAAAACGCCATTGGTGGAAAGGGTGCTACTCGGTATGAAGAAAATGATGGTGCCGAATGAACCAGAGCCTAACCCCGTATGACGTTTTTCTAAAGCTCAAATTGTGTGATAATAAAGAGCCTCCTTGCGGAGGCTTTTTACTTATTTAGAAAACTGATCCTATGTTAGATGCAAAAATAATACAAGACGAGGTCAGCCGTTTTCTGGCCGAAGATGTCGGTGCTGGCGATTTAACCGCCCTTGTTATTCCTCCAGAGAAGCAAGCGAAAGCAACGGTCATTACGCGAGAGGCAACTTTAGTCTGTGGTCAGCCCTGGTTCGATGCTATTTTTAAAAGCCTCGACTCGGATATTAAAATAGATTGGCAGCAACAAGAAGGCGAGCAAGTATTTTCTGGTGACGTGTTGTGTTATGTGTCGGGTTCGGCACGCGCCTTATTGACCGGCGAAAGGGCGGCACTAAATATATTACAGACCTTATCTGCGACCGCGTCTTTGGCCAATCAATTTGCAAAAGCGGTAAAGGGTACTAAGGCGGTTGTTTTAGACACCCGTAAAACGATCCCGGGTCTGCGCTTAGCACAAAAATACGCCGTACGATGCGGTGGTGCGTCTAATCATCGGGTCGGCTTGTATGACGGTATTTTGATTAAAGAAAATCACATTATGGCCGCCGGATCAATTGTTAAAGCGGTTGAAGCGGCTCGTCTTATTAGTACTAACGTAGCCGTTGAAGTCGAGGTGGAAAATCTGAACGAGGTTCAGCAAGCGCTGGACGCCAAGGCAGATATTTTGCTTTTAGATAATTTTAATCTGGATCAATTGAGCCAGGCGGTAGCCTTAAATAACGCTCAGGCAAAGCTCGAAGCCTCCGGTAACGTTGATTTATCGAGCATACGCGATATCGCTAAAACGGGCGTGGACTTTATCTCGGTTGGTGCGTTAACGAAAAACGTCCAGGCGGTTGATCTATCTATGCGGATTGATTTAGCAGACTGATTTATTCTTTAAATCGCACGGCCAACACATCACAGCTGGCGCCGTGCAAAACAGCATTCGCGGTAGAGCCAAGGAGTAAGGCTAAACCGTGCCTGCCGTGGCTACCAATGATAATGAGGTCGCACTTCTTATCTTTTGCCAATTGATGAACCTGATCGGCGGGTCGGCCATAAACAATATATTGGTCTGCTGGCAAAACGCCTAAAGGTTCCATTAGTTTGTTGAGTTTTTTTTCAGCCGACTCTTCCATTTCATCTTGAATGGATAATAAGGCCACGGTGGCAGAGCCATTAAACGTATAGTCAACTGGCTCCATAATGGGTTCAATGACGTGAACGGCCGAGAGTCTGGCTTTGTTTTGTTGCGTCAGTAATCTAGCTTTACTAAGAACTTGAGCGGTGTTCTCACTAAGGTCTAATGCGACGAGAATATGCTGATAGTGCGTCATATAAACTCTCCATTGATGACTTTAAACTATTTGTATTGAGCATAAGGGGCCAGGTCATAATATGGCAAGGATTTTTTAACTAGGCATCAGAAACAGGGAATACCTTATCAGGATTCAATAAGTTCGCAGGGTCGAATTGGGCCTTTATTTTTTTCATTATAGCTATAGCCGTTGAATCCAGTTCTAAACCAATGTAATCGCGTTTTTCAAGGCCGATACCGTGCTCACCGGACAGGCTACCATTTAGTTTCATCACCAGTTCAAATACATCAGCCAAACAGGCTTTAGCGATATCGAGCTGCTCAGTTTGAACGAGTAAATTAACGTGAATATTGCCGTTGCCTGCGTGACCAAAATTAACGATGGGTATTTGATATTGCCTGGAGAGCGCTTGAAGCCCGTTGATAAGCGCGGGTATTTCACTGACGGGCACAACTACGTCCTCATTTATTTTCTTCGGCGCGACTTTCCGTAATGAAGGAGATAGTGCTTTTCTGGCCTGCCAAAGTTGCTTTACCTGCAGCTCGGTTTTAGCAATATGGACGTCTATAAGCCCGTCAACAGATGCGCTCTGTGCCACTTTCTGCGCCAGTTTATCAATACCATATAGATCTCCGTCGACCTCAATCATCAACAAGGCCTGAGCATTTTCGGGCAACTCAAGTTGGGCTTTTTCTTTCACCAGAGCGATTGCCATGCCATCCATAAATTCTAGTGCGCATGGTGTAACAGGTTGCGCCATGATGTTTGCAATAGCCTTGGCCGCCGAGTCAACCGATTGGTAAGTGGCCTGAATCGTGCGCTTGGTTTCGGCTACTGGCGTCAGTTTGAGCGTGGCTTGTGTGATGATAGCCAGAGTACCCTCGGAGCCGATAATGAGCCTTGTCAAATCATAGCCGACGACGCTTTTAGTCGTGTAAGCGCCCGTTTTAAGCGTGTCCCCAGTTCCGGTGACGCAAGTTAGGCCCAGGGTGTTTTCTCGTGGCGTGCCGTATTTAACGGCTCTGGGACCGGCTGAATTGTATGCCAGGTTGCCGCCAATGGTACAAATGGCCGAACTGGTAGGGTCTGGTGGCCAAAAAAAACCGTGTTCTGCCGCCGCTTGTTGTACGGCCTGATTAGTTACCCCCGGTTCAACCACCATAACGCGATTATTTGGGTCAACTTTAATGATTTTATCCATCTGTTCGGTAGATAAAACAATCGCATTGATGGGGGGGACGCTAGCGCCGGTCGTTCCTGTGCCGCTGCCGCGAGCCGTAATGGCGATTTTATGCTCGTTACATAACTTAACCGTGCCGGCTATTTGTTGGTGCGTGCTGGGAAAAACAACCGCGATGGGTTGCCGGTGGCGACGGCTGTTATCGTAGCCATAACTCCAGCGGTCGGCTGGGTCTAAAAATAGCGATGTTTCGTTATAGAGTATCTGTAGTTGTTGAAGAAAATCGCTATTTTCTTTTTGCATTAGCCAATAATTTCAACTAATTTAACGACGCGTTGTACGCCACCAACGCGTCTAATCGTTTCTGTAACGGGGGATACTTCGTGTTGTTTTAACAAGCCTAGCAAATACACCACGCCGTTTTCTGTGACGACTTTAACCCGTGTCGGGTCGAAGCCTTTTATATTGCTAATATTTAAAAGCGCCACCTTGGCTTTGCTAGTGATATAGCTATCACTGCTGCGAGAGACTACAGAGCTAGGTGCGGCTAAGATAATTTCATTATGAACCTTCACAACATTCGGTATACGGCTGGCGCGGCTGGCGATGTCCTGGCGTAGCTCCTCGGTGGGAGCTTCGCCTGTGAGTAATAATGTACCGTTATAACTGGTTACGTTAATGTGGGTATTGATGCGTATTTTATCAACGCCGTATAAAAAACCGAGCGCTTTAAATTCGATGCTTTGGTCGTCAATAACGGTGCCAGCGCTACGTCTGTCGTGGACTACGGCAACACCGGTAGTTGCAGCGCCTCCAACAGCGACTGCTGCACAGCCAGATAATAACGAGGTGATTAACAAGGCCGAAAAAATAAATGTGGTCTTAAATTTCATGA
The DNA here is from genome assembly GCA_033791505.1 of Cycloclasticus sp. Taxonomy (GTDB): domain Bacteria; phylum Pseudomonadota; class Gammaproteobacteria; order Methylococcales; family Cycloclasticaceae; genus Cycloclasticus. Next base: position 44,477 of record JASJGO010000199.1, on the reverse strand, counting down.
GTTTTATCCGAATAATTGAAAGTCAATGAGATCACATAAACAATGTGTGATGACGAGATGCACTTCTTGAATGCGCGCGGTTGAATTTGACGGTACTCTTAACTCAATATCATTTTCATTTAAAAGAGACAGTGATGAAAGTTGTCCGCCGTCTTTACCTGTTACTGCGATGATGATCATTTCTCGGTCGTGCGCTGCGCGAATGGCTTCAAGGATGTTCCCTGAATTACCGCTGGTGGTGTATGCCAACAAGATATCTCCCGACTGGCCTAGCGCGCGTATTTGTTTGGAAAACACTTCGTTAAATGAATAGTCATTGGCTATCGAGGTAAGCGTTGAGGTGTCCGTACTGAGGGCAATAGCCGGTAAACTTGGACGCTCACGCTCGAATCTATTCAGCATTTCTGATGAAAAATGTTGCGCATCGCCAGCGGAACCGCCGTTGCCACAGGTTAACACTTTGCCATTATTTAATAAACTTTGAACAATACTGTTAGCAGCAGATTCTATTAGCGCTGGCAGTAGCTCCAGGGCGTCGTGTTTTGTTTGGATGCTATCGTTAAAATGTTGATAGATTCTTTCTTGTAAACTCATGTTAGAACTCATCAAAGGCGTTGGTTATCCATTGTATCTCATGCTGATGGGCGGAGGGTGAAATTGCGATGACATCAAAACGAAAACCGAGCCGAGTGGGCTGGGTCGCGATATAGTGTTGAGCACACTTTATTAGCTTTGATTGTTTTCGATGATTAACGGAGCCTGAGGCACCACCATAATTTTCTGACGAGCGTAAGCGCACTTCGACAAATACAATGTGTTCTTTATCTTCCATGACGAGATCAATTTCGCCAAAACGGCTACGGTAGTTTTTTTGTAATAATATCAAGCCGCGTTGCTGCAAAAAGCTGAGTGCTAACTCTTCACCTTGTCGGCCTAAAATATTGGAGCGGCCCATCTACAGCGGATTGGTGTTTGCTTCTATGGGTTGCTTAATAGAAGTGACGGGCGGCATACCCAATATTTTTTTAAGCCGGGGGGCCAGTCCAAGTGATTGTATAACGCCGCGATTGAAGCGCCCGCAACTTAATTGCCGACTGATAAGCCCGTTATTATTGATCGAGAGAATGCCGGTTTTGCCTTTTAAGCGCGCAAAGTCATTCGAACGTAATCGCTTTAGGTGAGGAATTAATTGGTAGGCGTCATAACCAAAAGCGACCAGACGTAAAAGCGAACCATGCGCCTTTGGCCAAAGCTTGATGGCGTCGTCGAGCTGGTTTGCATGGTTTTTATTTGGCTCAATGAGCCACGGCATATCACAAAATATAACGTCGTCCAAGTCACGGTTAGCGACGGTATTCACTTCGGCTTCAAAAATTCTTGATGTGCTATAGACCGCTAAATCGGCCGCACGGTGAAAACGTAGTTGGGGTTTTATTAATCGACCTTCACGTGGTGAAGATAATAAAAAGATAAAGTCTGCGTCGTGACGCCGTCTTTCTTCAAAGTGAAGGTTTAAGTTCAGCCTTTGGCGAAGCGCTTTAAACCGATTAGTACTTTCGTCTAGTTGAAGTAAATTTTTAATGGGTGTTGAAAAATCAACCTGTAAGGGGTCGTATGTTTGAACCCCCAGTACCTCTCCACCGAGTTGTTGCCAATTAGCTGAAAAGTGACTCGCCAGACGTTCACCATAACTCGATAGAGGCGTTAGTATAAGTGCTTTTTCATAGCCTTTTAACCAGGCAAGACTTAATATCTGGCTTACTTCCTCTTCAGGCGCCAGTGAGAACTCAAAATAATTCGGGCCGTTTTGGGTGTCGCTTTGATTTAGAGAAATAACCGGGATAGAAAGGTTGGGGATGGCCGTTATTTTGGCTGTATTGGCTTTGTCCAGAGGGCCGATTATGACGTTAATGCCGTCTTTAATGGCTTGTTCGTAAAGTATTTCGATGGGGGCGGAAGAGGTGTCGTAATGGGTAATATTAGGCCGCCATCGTTTTGCCATCGCGTAGGCAGAAGAAATAATTCCTTGTCGAATGCTCTGCGCGGCGCTAGCAAAAGGTCCCTCGGTGGGCAGAAAAACGCCGACTTTTTCAGCGGTGATGAAATCCCTCTGAGCCTGCTTTGTTATGGCACTAAGAACGCCGGTATTTGTTGTATGTGAAGGATATTGACTTTCCCAGGCGATAATGTCCGGGCTGTTAGAGTCGAAGACCGTTTGGCTCTTTAAGATGGTAGCCAGGTCAATCCAGCCTGCCATCAGGTAGTCGGCGCTGGGACGCATGAAATTTAGCGCCTGTATGGACAGTAAAGAGAGCGTTTCAATTAATCTTTTTTGATTATTAAGTTTGGCATCGAGCTGGGAAATAAGTGGGTCCATTAGGATTCTTTCGCGTGCGCTTTCAATTAAATTGCCCGCCTGAAAAAAAGCAGAACTACTTAGAGTATGTAAATGAATACGCTGCTCGACCGTTAAGCGGCTTTTATCAATGCCATCAAGGAGTTGATTTGCCCGCTCAGCATTTCCTTGATCCAATAAGGTTTGAGCTAGTGTTAATTGTTGGTTGGGGGTGAAATTTACTGCCCGCTGAATCAAGGAATGCATCAATTCGTTGGCGTGTATCGTATCGCCTGCTTTTGAATAAGCATCGAAGGCTGAGATGAGATACTGATCTTTTTGGCTGGCCCGGCTGTTGTTAGCCAGTTGCAGAAATAAATGCGCGGCAACAGAGAACTGTTGTTGAGCTAATGCCGCTTGGGCTTGATCTAGCAATGGGTTAGACTGGGCGGCGAACTTATCTCCAGCAGGCTGAATATTGGCGCAACTGGCTAAAATAAAAGCGGTAAAGACCAATATTGTTAATCTTAAAGCAGGCAGAAAATTGTTTTTATTGTGACTCATAAATGAACTATCTATACGGCGTATTTAAAAAAAATGATTAATTTATCGTGCAGTATCTTTTTAAGGGTCAACGATGTCAAACCTTAACGCTACGCTTTATATTGTAGCGACTCCAATCGGACACCTGGCAGATATCAGTCTTCGCGCTCTTGAGGTACTCAAAATGGTCGATTTGATTGCCGCTGAAGATACGAGAAATAGTAAGGTTTTGTTAAACCATTACTCGATCAATACCCCGATGACAGCCTATCACGAGCATAACGAAGACAGCAAAAGCAAAATACTGCTCGAGAAGCTCAATCAAGGGCAGTCGATAGCATTAATTTCTGACGCGGGTACGCCACTTATCAATGACCCCGGTTATTCCTTGGTTGCCATGGTGAAAAGCGCGGGCTTTCAGGTCGTGCCAATTCCCGGTTGCTGTGCGCTAATAACCGCTTTAAGTGCGTCAGGTATCGCTAGCGATAAATTTAGTTTCGAAGGTTTCGTGCCCAGAACATCCGGTGCGCGAAAAGCCGTGTTTGAGTCGTATATAAAACAGCCGGGAACATTGATTTTTTATGAATCCAGCCATCGAATAATGAAATGTATGGACGACGTGATGGCGGTCTATGAGCCGACGCATAAAATGTCCATCGCGAGAGAATTGACCAAAACCTTTGAAACCATCGCCAGCGGAACGGTAGAAGAACTGCATCAGCTGGTGTCGTCAGATAGTAATATGCAACGCGGCGAATTCGTCGTGTTAATAGAAGGCTTTAACAAAAAGCAGCACAAAAACGATGGCTTATCCGATGAAGACCTAAAGACCTTAGCCGTATTGATGTCTGAGTGCTCAGTAAAAACGGCGGTAAAACTGGCGGTGCAGCTGACCGGGCAATCGAAAAAAACGCTATATCAAGCGGCTTTAGATTTAAATGACGAAAAAGCAGCCGATTGAGTAATTAAAAATTGCTCGAAGGGTCGTTAGTTTGTACACTGCACTCGGAGTTGGCTAGACAGTCGCTCTGCGCAAGCAGGGAGGAAAGTCCGGGCTTCATAGGGCAAAGTGCCAGGTAACGCCTGGGGGGCGCGAGCCTACGGAAAGTGCAGCAGAAAGGAAACCGCCTAAGTCTACTTGTAGACCGGTAAGGGTGAAACGGTGCGGTAAGAGCGCACCGCGTGTGCGGCAACGTATCACGGCGATGGTAAACCCCACTTGAAGCAAGACCAAATAGAGGAGCAGTAACGTAAGTTACATCGTGTGGCCCACACGGCTTCTGGGTAGGTCGCTCGAGGTACACGGTGACGTGTATCCCAGATGAATGACTGTTCTCGACAGAACCCGGCTTATCGGCCAACTCCATTTTTTATTTTAACTCGTTGAAATAAAAGAGAAATGCTAGATACCTGCCCTCCTTGTTTTAGGAATGATACTAAAAAGGGCAAATTCCAGCGTATTCAAAAAGTATTAGTGCTTAAGTACGACTTATAAGGCGCGATTAAAGTTAGTGTCATTATATGATTGATGCACTAATTATCCTGCGTTGCAGAATGCTCATAGGTATAGTATTTGATGGGCTGAAGTATTAGTTTGTACAGTGGGACTTTTCTAGATAAGTGCCCTTTTTATAACAACCTATTTTTTTCACCGCGCCGTTTTCGTAGTAAGTCTCAAAAAGCCCTTCTTCTTTTCCATCTATATAGTTCTTTTTAACTTGTAACTGACCGTTTTCGTAGTAGCGCTCAAAAAGTCCTTCTTCCTTGCCGTCTTTATAGTTTCTTTTAACTTGCAACTGGCCGTTGTCGTAGTAAGTCTCAGAAAGCCCTTCTAGTTTTCCGTCTTTGTAGTTGCCTTTAGATAGCAACTGGCCGTCTTCGTAGTAAGTCTCATAAGGCCCTTCATAGCTTCCGTTTTTGAAGTCTCTTTTAAATTGCAACAGATCGTTTTCGTAATAACCCTCAGAAAGACCTTCTTCTTTTCCGTCTAAGTACTCCACTCTCATTTTTAAATGACCATTTTCGTAGTAACTCTCAGTAAATCCTTCTCGCTTTCCGTCTTTGTAGTTCTCTTTAGTCGATAACTGACCGTTTCGGTAGTAAGTCTCAGAAAGCCCATCTTTTTTTCCACTTTTGTAACTATCTTTAGTCTTAAGTTGACCGTTTTCTAAGTAAGCCTCGGTAGGCCCTTCTAGTTTCCCGTCTTTGTAGTTTTCTTTAATACGCAAGCGACCGTTTCCGTGGTAATGAACTTTAGCCCCCGAAAACGGTATTTTCGAGTTAACTGGATAGTAAACTCCATTTTTTTTAACTAGATCCTCGGTATCAACCTTAGACGGAGAACAGGAGATGAGGAAGATAAGGCAGAGGGTAATAATGATTTTTTTCATATTTTTCACTATACCTAAAACAGTGGTGGGGTACACCGTTTTAATTTAAAACGTTATTTTTTAACTATAAAATACTGGCGTCATAGTGCGACATGAAATTCTTTTATTTGTCTAACGTGAGAAAGTGAACATCCTTTAACGCAGTTGTGTCGAGAGTAATTAAAGGCTTTTTATATCCTGTTTCATCATGTAGATATAAGGTTATAGAACCCGGTGCTACTTTACTTATTGTTTTTACCAGCCCATCTGTTGCTTCAATAAGCTCTCATTATGGCTGGTATAAACTTACCATTATCATTTTAACCGTTCGAATGAACTAAGGAAAAGACGGCCGTGGCCAAACAAATAGTGGCCGAATCGTTGTGTTTAACAACGAGCTTCTTGCCGCTATTATCAAATGATCTCGGCATCAACGTGAGCGATTTATTCGTCGAAAACCGCCGGTTTTTTGTTACCTTTAATTAGCATAAAAGCGGGCATAAAAACATCAAAAGTTAATGAATTTCGAGCATCAGCTCTCTTCTTTGTTATTGTTCTAATAAAAACCTTAATTATCAATAGTTTGCTTTTTTTCGGCAATGCTTGCCGATGTTTTTTGCATTGCCGGTAAATTCATGGATATCTTCGTTAGTGGCCTATATTTTTAGCATTCTCTTTAACTAAATGACGCAACACCATGATTTTAATTATTTTTATTCATTCATTTAATGTGCTTACACTTTGATGTTGCGATATGCGGCTAAGTGTTTGTTCGTAAAGAAAGAATTTATGGAATTAGAAGCTTGACAGAGTGGTATTTTGATCCTTATAGTGCAAAATAGTGGGGAAAAGTGGAATAAAAGGGAAGATACTAATAAAGGGGATGGCTTTTGTTTAGAGGGGTAAATAACGTGACGTTGGATGCGAAGGGGAGATTATCTATCCCCACGCGATATCGTGCGCAATTAAAATCCTCTTGTGATGCGCAAATGGTGATGACGGTGGATCGAGAGCATAGCCTTTTATTGTATCCGTTACCCGTTTGGGAAGACATAGAGCGCAAGCTTATTAAGCTCCCCACATTAAATAAACAGGCAAGACGCTTACAGCGTTTACTGATCGGTCACGCAACAGAATGCGAGTTAGATGGGCAAGGCAGGGTGTTGGTATCTCCACCGCTGCGTGAATTTGCAGGATTAGATAAAAAAGTTGTGATGATTGGTCAAGGCAATAAGTTTGAAATTTGGGATGAGCAAACCTGGGTCACTAAACGCGACATATGGTTTGAAGAGGAGAATGCAGAAGACGGTGAATTATCGCCTGAACTGGGATCGTTGTCTCTGTAATGGCTGGTGAAAATCAGCATAAACCCGTTTTATTGGATGAAGCGTTAAGCGGGCTAATACGACAAACGGATGGGGTTTATATCGATGGAACCTTTGGTCGTGGAGGACATAGTGGGGCAATCTTGCAGGCCTTGTCGGCGCAAGGTCAGTTGCTCGCTATCGATAAGGATATGGACGCTGTGACTTCATCACAGGCTCAGGTGCTATTGGCTGATAAGCGATTTGAGTTGGCGCACGGTAGTTTTGCACAGATGCAAGAGCTGGTAGCGGACAGACAGTTATTAGGAAAAGTGGATGGAATTTTGCTGGATCTGGGCGTTTCTTCACCCCAATTAGACGTCGCCGAGCGCGGCTTTAGTTTTATGAAAGACGGCCCGTTAGATATGCGGATGGATTCAACGCAAGGTGAATCGGCTGCGCAATGGTTATCGCACGTTGAAGAGTACGAGTTAGTAAAGGTGTTGCGGGTATACGGCGAAGAAAAATTTGCACGCAAAATAGCAGCGCAAATTGTTCTGGCGAGAGAAGAAAAGGCGATTGAAACAACGGCGCAGTTGGCGAGCCTGATAGAAAGCGTTGTGAAAAAACGTGAGCCCGGCAAGCACCCTGCTACAAGAAGCTTCCAGGCCATCCGCATTAAAATTAATAGAGAGTTAGAAGACCTTGAGCTCGTGCTAGAGCAGTCAGCCGCTATTCTAAAAAAGGGTGGTCGTTTAGTAGTTATTAGTTTTCATTCATTAGAAGACAGAATCGTTAAGCGCTTTATGCGTGAACAGTCGCGCGGCGTTGTCATTCCGCGTCACCTGCCAATGCCGCTGGAAGTGGAAGCGTTAAGTTATAAATGCGTTGGTAAGGCAATAAAAGCGTCAGTGGATGAAGTGGCGAGTAATGTGCGCAGTCGAAGTGCGGTGCTACGTATCGCGGAGAAATTGTGATGTTGGAATATAGTTTAGCCAGAGCGATACTTTTACTGGCGACGCTAACGTTGCTGTCGGCTTTAACCGTTGTTTATGTGAAATATGACTTACGTTTAAATTTCAATCGTCTTCAGCAGGAGTTTCGTGAGCAAGATAGGTTGGACGTTGAGTGGAGCCGTTTACAGCTAGAGCAGAACACCTGGTCATCGAGTAATCGAATAGAAAAATTAGCGCGCACAAAATTAAATCTACAGGCGCCGCTTCCGGAACAAATTATTTACGTCATCGTTAAATGAAAGCATCTAATCAACACACAAAGGATAAATCAAGTAAGGTTGTTGTGCCTGAATTGGCCGGTCGCCGACGCTTTATTCTGTCCTGCTTTATGTTGGTTATGTGTGCATTAATCTGGCGCGCGATTGATTTGCAAGTATTAAATAATGGTTACCTGCAAAAAAGAGGGAAAGCGGTTTACCTTCGGGATATTAAGTTACCTGCTTATAGAGGAAAAATTACAGATAAGGATGGGCATGCATTAGCTATAAGCGCGCCGGTCAGTTCTGTTTGGATTAATCCCCAGGAGCTTGATTTAGGTGAAAGAACAGCTGAACTTGCTAAATATTTAGAGTTAAACCTCGGTGATCTTGAGAAGAAATTAAAAGCAGTCGCGGAGAAGCGCTTTGTGTATTTGCGCAGGCATATGGACCCCCAGGTAGCGCAAATGATTGCCGATATGCAGCTGCCAGGCGTTTACCTGCAAAAAGAGTATAGGCGCTACTATCCTGACGGTGAGGTCGCCGCACACTTGGTTGGTTTTACCGATATTGATGACGAGGGGCAGGAAGGTCTTGAATTGTCATTTAATGATCATCTAAAAGGCATTGCCGGAGTCGAGCGCGTACTGCGAGATGGTAAAAGGCAAATGGTTAAGCATATCGATAAGATCCGTTCGCCTATTCCCGGAAAAGACCTCGAATTATCGATTGATAGACGATTGCAGTATTTGGCCTATCGCGAACTGAAAGCCGCGGTAGCGCAACAAAAAGCTAAGTCAGGCTCATTGGTTCTGCTGAACCCTGAAACAGGCGAGGTGTTGGCGGTAGTAAATCAGCCGGCGTTTAACCCAAATGACCGTTCAAAATTCACCGCAAGTCACGTGCGTAATCGCGCGTTTGTTGACGTCTTTGAACCCGGTTCGACGATGAAGCCGTTTACAGTAGCGGCAGGTATGGAGTCAGGGCTATTCGACACGACAACAATGATAGATACGAACCCGGGTTATATGAAAGTAGGCCGTAGCCAGGTACGTGATCACCGTAATTATGGTGAAATTGATCTGGCGACCTTATTGCTCAAATCAAGCAATGTAGCGGCGAGTAAAATTGCCCTGAGCATTCCGCCAATGGGCCTCTGGAAGTTATTAGATAAGCTGGGTTTTGGGCATTCAACAGATAATGGTTTCCCCGGTGAGGCGAGAGGAAAATTAGTGGGTTATGAGCAGTGGCGGCCGATAGAACGCGCTACTTTATCATTTGGCTATGGCCTGTCATCGTCTACTTTACAGCTAGCCCACGCGTACAGTGCTATCGCAAACGATGGTCTGGTGCAGCCAATTACTCTGGTGAAAAATAAACATCAGGCTGTGGGTGAGCGAGTGATGGGCGCAAAGGTCGCTGAGCAGGTCAGAGCCATGTTAAAGGGCGTAGTAAGTCGGGCTGGAACGGCGCCCAGAGCGCAGGTACACGGTTATTCGGTTGCGGGTAAAACGGGTACGGTAAAAAAAGCCATTGCAGGCGGTTATTCGGAAGATAAATATCTGGGTATTTTCGCTGGAATGGCGCCCGCTGGAGACCCTAAGCTGGTTATGGTGGTTGTGATTGATGAGCCCAAGGCTGGAGATTATTATGGTGGTTTAGTGGCTGCGCCTGTTTTTTCAAGGGTGATGAGTGGGGCACTGCGATTGATGAATATCACGCCTGATGACCTTGATACGCCTTCGGTGTTAGCGGCGCTTGAAAGAGGTATCCAATGATGCCTGCTGAGAAAAATTTACACTTAGTGTCTTTGAAGTACTTGCTGCAAGGCAAGCAGAACATTAAGAACGATGTGTTAGTAGGTGCGCCGAGTGTTGATGCTAGAAATGTCGATTTAAATGGCGTTTTTCTGGCGATATCAGGGTCGGATTCTCACGGTTTAAGGTACGCGGATCAGGCGATTGCCCATGGCGCAAAGGCGATTGTTTACGACCCTTCTTCGGGTGGAGAATTTTTAGCAGAAAAAATTAAAAAACAGCACGATATCCGCCTGATTGAGGTGTGTGACTTAAACGCTAATGCGAGTGAAATAGCAGCGCGTTTCTATAGCAACCCATCGTCTTCTTTATCAGTTATCGGCATTACCGGCACCAATGGAAAAACCTCGATCAGTCATTTCATTGCCCAAGCGCTGAGTGCTGCAAAAAAAGGTTGTGGCGTTATAGGTACGCTAGGCTGGGGATCGGTTGCTAAACTACACCCGAGCATTAATACCACGCCTGACGCGGTGAGCGTGCAATCTCAACTGGCAACACTGGTGAATGAAGGATTTGGCGCGGTGGCGATGGAAGTTTCGTCGCATGGGTTAGAGCAAAATAGAGTTAAAGCGGTGGCTTTTAAAGGGGCTGTATTTACAAACTTAACTCACGATCATCTGGATTACCACCAAACTATGGAAGCCTACGGGCAGGCTAAAATAACGCTATTTAAAAACGCCTCATTAGATTTTGTCGTTTTGAACACAGATGATGATTTTAGCCAGACAATCATTGATGTGCTGGCGCCAACAATTAAGTTATTTTCATTTTCCCGTTCTGCAAAGCAAAATCTAGTACGTAGTGCGCGCGAGCTGATTATTTCAAATGAAAAATTAACCCCCGCGGGTTTGTCGTTTGATGTAACTTTTGAAGCTAAAACCGTGACTGTTCGGTCCGTTTTATTCGGCGCGTTCAATGTGGATAATATCGTCGCCACTATGGCAGTGCTTATCGCAATGGGGGCGACGCTTGAAGAGTCCGCTGCAAGGGCGCAACAATTAAAAAGTGTCGCTGGACGGATGCAAACGATAGCAAAGGACTCAACTGCCCCGACCGTCATCATCGACTATGCGCACACCCCTGATGCTTTAAAACTGGCATTACGAAGCCTGCATGCGCACGCTGAAGGCAAGATAAAACTAATTTTTGGTTGCGGTGGTAATCGTGACGCGGCTAAACGCCCCGTTATGGGTGCAATAGCAGCAGAATGGGCTGATGTCGTCATTATTACTAATGATAATCCTCGTCTCGAGTCAGCTGAAAAAATTGCTGAACAAATTAAATCAGGAGCTCCGAACGCAAATCACCTGACGATCGAGTTAGATCGCCAGCGTGCGATCGAACACACAATCGCTGGTGCGTCAGCAAGCGATATTATTTTAGTGGCCGGCAAGGGGCATGAAGAGTACCAGCAAATAGGTGAAGAAAAAATAAGTTTTAGCGACCTTGTTGAAGCGCGTAACGCCTTGGAAAGAAGAGCGCTGGCTGGCGCGGGGAAGTCTGGATGCGAGTCATGAGCCTTCAACAGTTAGCGAGCACCGTAAATGGCCATCTAGTGGGCGAAAACCTGAGTTTTAGTGCAATCAGTAGCGACACCAGAAGCCTTAAACAAGGCGACTTATTTGTAGCTCTGCAAGGTGAGAATTATAACGCCAACAACTTTGTCGCTAGTGCCCATGAAAAAGGAGCCGTAGCGGCTCTAGTCAGTGCAGATGTAACTGTTGATATGCCTTATGTCAAAGTTGAGGATACCTTGCAGGCGCTTACCACATTGGCAGCAGCTGAGAGGCAACGTGCGGGAATTCCTCTGGTGGCGATCACCGGTAGCAATGGCAAAACCAGTGTGAAAGAAATGTTGGCCAGTATTCTGGCTCAGTCAAGCAATGTACTGGCGACGGAAGGTAACCTAAATAATCAAATCGGCGTGCCATTAACGCTACTTAAACTAAGCAAAGATCATCAGGTGGCCGTAATCGAAATGGGTGCAAGCCATCAGGGTGATATAGCCCATCTTTGTGCTATCGCAAAGCCTACGGTGACAATTTTAAATAATGTGGCTGCTGCGCACCTTGAAGGTTTTGGCAGTCTAGAGGGTGTTGCTGCGGCAAAAGGCGAAATTATTTCAGGCCTCAGTGAGTCCGGCACCGCCGTATTAAATATAGAGGAGCCATGGTTTGCTCAGTGGTTAGCGCTAGCAAACGGCAGAAACGTTATGAGTTTCGGATGGTCAAATAACGCAGACGTTTGGGCGGATATTAATTCTGTACAAACGGGCCTGGTCGACGGTCAGTTCAAAACGAGCTTTGTGTTGAATTATCAGCAGCAACACGTAGCGATTCATTTGAACCTTATCGGTCAACATAACGCGCTTAATGCGCTGGCGGCATCCTGCGCGGCTCTTGCTTTAGGTGTGTCGTTGGAAAATATCGCTACGGGTCTGGCTAAGCTTAAGTCCGTTAAAGGACGGATGCAGTCGCTACCAGGGCTGGCTGGCAGTGTGGTGATTAACGATTGTTATAACGCAAACCCAAAATCATTCGAGGCGGCGATGAGTAGCCTGGACAATATAGAAAGGCCAGTTTGGTTAGTCCTTGGGGACTTCGCCGAGTTAGGCGTTGATAGCCAGCAAATTCACCAGCAATTAGGCCAGAAAATTGCCGGCAGTAAGGTGGAAAGGTTTTTTGCGGTCGGTGAAAAGATGCAACTGGCAGTTGCCGCCTTTAATGAGCTGGCGAGATCAAATACAAGAAAAGCACAGCATTTTACAAACAAAGATGAGATGGCGATGGCTTTGCAGCAGGCGATGAACTCAATCGTCGTAGTTTTAGTAAAGGGCTCTCGCTCACAGGGGCTTGAAAGCGTGGTCGAAAAAATAATAATGAAGGAGGGCAGCGCATGTTGCTAATGCTCGCAGAATGGCTTTCCCAGTATGAAAGTGGATTCAGGGTTTTCCAGTATCTGACGATGCGCTCAATTTTGGGCACCTTAACGGCATTGTTTATAGCCTTTCTCGTCGGTCCCGCGATGATTCGCCGCTTAACATTCCATAAGATAGGGCAGGCGGTTCGTAATGACGGGCCGGAAACGCATTTCAAAAAAGCGGGTACACCGACGATGGGTGGAACGCTGATTTTGGTGGCGGTAGGACTTAGTACCCTGCTATGGGCGGATCTAAATAACCGCTACGTTTGGGTGGTGCTACTGGTGACTTTACTCACCGGGGTGATTGGTTTTATTGATGACTATAAAAAAGTGGCCTTGCAGGACCCAAAGGGTTTATCTGCCGGCAAGAAGTATTTAGGGCAATCGGTTATAGCGTTAAGCGCGGCGTTGTTTTTGTTTTATACCGCGACTTCACCGTTAGAAACGACGTTATTTGTACCGTTTTTTAAAGATGTAAGCGTGCAGCTCGGCTGGTTGTTTGTCCCGCTGACGTACTTTGTCATAGTAGGTACCAGTAACGCGGTTAATTTGACCGATGGTTTAGATGGACTGGCGATTATGCCAACGGTACTGGTGGCAGGAGCGCTGGGTATTTTTGCGTATTTGTCCGGCAATGTGCAGTTCGCTCAATATCTAGGTATACCTAATTTAAAAGGCACCGGCGAATTGGTGGTGTTTTGTGGAGCGATCGTTGGTTCGGGTATGGGTTTTTTATGGTTCAACGCCTATCCCGCGATGGTGTTTATGGGTGATGTTGGCGCCCTGGCCTTAGGTGCCGCGTTAGGCATATTAGCCGTACTGGTTCGGCAGGAATTGGTATTGGTCATAATGGGCGGTGTTTTCGTTATGGAAACGGTGTCGGTAATACTTCAGGTGGCTTCGTTTAAGTTAACTGGGAAGCGGATTTTTAGAATGGCCCCTATTCATCATCACTTCGAACTAAAGGGTTGGCCTGAACCAAGAATCATTGTTCGTTTTTGGATTATCACCGTTATTTTAGTGCTGATTGGTTTGTCAACTTTAAAACTAAGGTAATGGAAGCGTCGATGCACAGCGAATTTATAAAACAACGTCAAGGTTTAACCCGTTTGGGGTTGGATCAGGCGGACGCTCGTGTGTTGGTGGTAGGGCTAGGAGTAACGGGCTTATCTGTTATTAAATTTATGCAACAAAATCACATTGAAGTGGCGGTAGTAGATAGTCGCGACAACCCTCCCAGCTTACGAGCTCTGGAAGGTGATTTTCGCGATATCGCGGTATTTATGGGTGGTTTTGATCGCGCGGCATTCGACGCCGCTACGCATATTATTGTTAGCCCAGGCGTGAGTCTGGATGAAAAGGAAATTCAAGTGGCGGCGGCGCGTGGAATTCCTGTTTTTGGTGATATAGACGTGTTTGCCGTTTGTGCGGATGCACCGGTGGCTTGTATAACCGGTTCCAACGGAAAAAGCACGGTAACAACCCTGTTGGGCGAAATGGCGAGTAAAGCAGGCTGGGATGTACGCGTGGGTGGCAACCTGGGGACACCGGCGCTAGATTTGTTGACCGATCGTGTGGCAGACCTATACGTACTCGAGTTATCAAGCTTTCAACTGGAAAGAACGTCACAGCTAAAAGCTAGCGTAGTAACGGTGCTTAATATCAGCGATGACCATATGGATCGTTATGAAAATTTGGCTGCTTATTCTGGAGCGAAAGAACGAATTTTTTATGGCGAAGGAATAGCGGTATTGAACCGGCAGGATGAGGTAGTTAAATCAATGGTTCTTCCGGTAGGGCGACAGGCGGTTTCGTTTGCTTTGGATAAACCAGGCTTCAGTGACTACGGTCTTGTATCGATGGATGAGAAAACCTTTTTAGCCAGAGGGGCCGAGGCGATTATCGGCTCGGCAGAGCTTAAAATAAAAGGCGCTCACAATATTCAAAATGCATTAGCGGCGATAGCAATGGCAGATGCTTTGCAAGTTCCTAGGTTGGCACAAAAGCGCGCATTAAAGGCATTTCCAGGTTTGCCGCATAGAACTCAATGGGCGGCAGAAATTGAAGGCGTAACGTGGATAAATGACTCTAAGGCGACCAACCCAGGCGCTTGTTTGGCTGCGCTGGAAGGTTTGCAGCCGCCTATTATTCTTATTGCAGGTGGAGATGGAAAAGGAGCGGACTTCAGTTTGCTGGCCGAAGCAATTAAAAAATACGTTTCGCTGGTGATTTTAATAGGTAAAGACGCAAAAAGGTTTCAGCAGGAGGCGATTGAATCAACGCCTTTTGTCTTAGTAGACAGTATTGAGCAAGCGGTAAAAAAGGCAGCCGAACAAGCAATAAAGGGCGATACGGTTTTATTGTCACCGGCTTGTGCGTCATTAGACCAGTTTTTAAATTACCAACAGCGTGGTGATAGATTTGTAGCCGCTATAGAGGCGTTGAAATGATGAGCTCGACGATGTCAGGCTCAGTTGACTCCGTGATGACGCCACGTCGTGGGCGTTATTACCTGGATGGCTGGTTGTTATTTGCAGCCTCAAGTTTAGTGTTGATTGGTTATATCATGGTGGTGTCAGCTTCTTTGCACCTGGGTGAAAAGGTGTTTGATAATATTTGGCACTATCCGCTTCGTCAAGCCGGACATATTGCTGTCGGCATTATTATGGCGTTTTTAATGGCGACTATTCCATTAAAAGTATGGGAGCAAAGTGGCCCCAGCTTGATTTTAGTTGCGATTGGCTTACTGGTTCTGGTGTTTATTCCGGGTATCGGGGTAAAAGTTAACGGCAGTTATCGCTGGATTAACTTAGGCGTAACACGTTTCCAGGTATCAGAAATCGTGAAATTAATCTGCATCATCTATATCGCCGGCTTTTTAACCAGGCATGTGGATGACGTGCGTGAATCTATTAAAGGCGTTATCCGCCCCATCTTGCCGTTAGGTCTGGTGTTTGGCTTATTGCTGGCGGAACCGGATTTTGGTGCAGCTTTTGTAATTGGTTTTAGCGTAGTGTGCATGATGTTTTTAGGCGGAGCGCGTTTGATCGAATTCGCCACGCTCGTATTAATGGCTATTATTTTAGGCGTCGTCGCTATTGTCTCATCGGCTTACAGGATGGAGCGCGTAACGGCGTTTATGGACCCCTGGGCTGATCATCTGGGCTCCGGCTTTCAGTTGGTGCAATCACTTATCGCCATGGGTCGAGGTGAATGGTTTGGCGTTGGGTTGGGTAGTAGTATTCAAAAACTGTTTTATTTGCCTGAAGCGCATACCGATTTTATTTTCGCCGTGCTGGGCGAAGAGCTTGGTTTTATCGGTGCCTGTACGGTGATTTTGTTATTTGGCCTACTCGTGTGGCGCGCTTTTCAAATGGGTAAAGCGGCAGAGCGATTGAACTTGAGGTTTTATTCATTATTAGCGTATGGCTTAGGCGTATGGATTGGGCTGCAATCATTCGTGAACATCGCCGTTAATATGGGTGCATTGCCTACCAAGGGTCTAACGTTACCGCTGATGAGTTATGGCGGCAGTAGCATGATTACCATGTGTATCGTAATTGGTCTGCTGTGCCGTATACATCATGAAACGAAGCTGGATTTTGAAGATCAGATAAAAGGAAAGTCACCGTGGCAGTACGCATAATGATCATGGCCGGCGGCACGGGCGGGCACGTATTCCCAGCGTTAGCCGTTGCGTATCGGTTGCGAGATGCCGGCCATATGGTGACTTGGCTAGGTACTAAAAAAGGCATCGAAGCGCGTTTAGTGCCTGAGGCTGGCTTCCCTATTGACTGGTTAAGCGTTTCTGGACTTCGCGGAAAGAATTTATTTAGCCTGTTAGTATCGCCGTATATGTTAATAAAAGCGTGTTGGCAGGCATCTAGCATTATCCGCCAACGCCAACCAGACGTGGTGCTAGGTTTGGGCGGCTTCGCTTCAGGGCCAGGTGGACTGATGAGCTGGGTGCACGGAAAACCTTTGGTTATTCACGAGCAAAACCGCGTACCAGGAACCACTAATAATTTATTGAGGCGCATAGCAACGCGCGTGCTGGAAGCTTTTCCTAATAGCTTTGAACAGGCCGCAGACGCGATATTCACCGGTAACCCGGTGCGTAAAGGGCTGATCGATGAGATGGCGGAGAGAAAAAATACCGCAAAAAGGGTCCTGGTTATCGGTGGTAGCCTGGGCGCATCAATATTAAATGAGATCGTGCCTGTTGCTTTGAAAGAGGTACAGGCAGATTACGATCTTGAAATAATTCATCAGGCGGGTAAAGCGACTATTGACAGGGCTGAAGTGGCTTATCAGAAGGCACAGGTCAGGGCCGATATTTATCCGTTTATAGAAGATATGAAGGGCGTCTATCAATGGGCGGATATCGTTATTTGCAGAGCGGGCGCGATGACTATTTCTGAATTGGCCATGATGGGTTTACCTTCAATTTTGGTGCCCTTGCCGCAGGCGATTGATGATCATCAAACGAAAAACGCTACGTATCTTGTTGATCAAGGCGCAGCAGTGCTTATGCGGCAGTCAGAATTAACGCCGCAGGCCTTGTCAGAGAGTCTTAAAAGCTTATTGTCTCAGCCTGATAAATTGGCTGAAATGGGCTTGAAAGCGCGTTCATTAGCGAAACCAGAAGCGGCCCAGTTAGTAGCCGATATTTGTTTGGAGGTGGCGTTATGATGCCTAATTCACATAAACATTACTCCGCCCACCTCGGCTTTGGCAAACTGAATAAAATTCATTTTATTGGTATCGGTGGCGCCGGAATGAGCGGTATTGCGGAAGTGTTAATTAACCTTGGTTATCAAGTATCTGGCTCAGATATTCGCGAAAGTGAAGTGACGAAGCACCTGGTTGCACAAGGTGCGACGGTTTATATAGGGCACGCCACAGAGAATATAAGTAGCTGTGATGTTGTGGTGACGTCGACCGCCGTTAATAAAGATAACGTAGAAGTTATTGCAGCGCTTGAGCAGCGAATCCCAGTGATACGTCGAGCCGAAATGCTCGCTGAACTTATGCGTTTCAGGTTTGGAATTGCCATTGCCGGTACGCACGGAAAGACGACAACGACGAGTTTATTAGCGGTTTTGATGACTGAAGGCGGCCTAGATCCAACTTTTGTGATTGGCGGGCTGCTCAATAGCGCGGGAACGAATGCAAAGTTAGGCGAAAGTCATTACCTGGTAGCCGAAGCGGATGAAAGTGATGCGTCATTCTTGCACCTGCAGCCGATGATAGCGGTCGTTACAAATATTGATGAAGATCATATGAGCACGTATGGCGGCGACTTTCAGCAAGTCAAAGACGCTTTTAAGTCGTTTTTACACCAGTTGCCATTTTATGGTCTGGCGGTGGTCTGTGTTGATGATGAAAATATTCGAGAATTAGCGCCGTTAATTGGCAAACCTGTCATGAGTTATGGCATCGATGTTGAGGCGGATTTTCAAGCACTCGATATTCAACAAGAGGGCCTTCGTACGCGTTTCAAATTAAAACGTTTGGGCAAAGACGATTTGCTTGCCGTTACATTAAATATGCCAGGCAAGCATAACGTTTTAAATGCGCTGGCCGCTATCGCAGTCGCTAGTGAGCTGGGTGTGTCTGATGAGTCGATTGCTACTGCGTTGAATCACTTTAAGGGCGTTGGGCGGCGTTTTCAAGTCAATGGAGAAATTCAGCTTCATGGTGGTAACGCGTTATTAGTGGATGATTATGCCCACCATCCCCGCGAAGTGATAGCTACCATTAAAGCGGTACGCGAAGGCTGGCCAGATAAGCGACTAGTACTGGCGTTTCAACCACACCGGTATTCAAGAACGCGCGATTTATTTGAAGACTTTGTAGATGTATTAAATGAAACCGATGTATTGGTGTTATTGGATGTTTATGCCGCGGGGGAACAGCGAATTATTGGTTCAGATGGACCGGCTTTAAGTCAGGCCATTCGCCAGCGCGGAAAGTTGATCCCAATTTTTGTTAAAGAGATAGATCAGCTAGCCAATATTTTGGTCGAGGTTGTGTTGCCGGGCGATATTGTTATGACCTTGGGCGCGGGAGATATTGGCGCGGCATCGGCAAAATTAGAAGCCCAGATGACGGCTCTTATGGCTACAGAACAGACGGATCAATAGGGAAAATGCAAGCGATGAAACAGACAAGCAATCAACTCACTGGAACACTGATGGAGAAGGAGCCGTTGGCTCGTTATACCTCCTGGCGAGTAGGTGGTTTGGCGGATCGCCTATATAAGCCTGCCAGTATTGAAGATACCCAGTGCTACTTGCGATCATTAGCGGTTGATGAGCCAGTTTTCTGGCTTGGTTTAGGCAGTAATGTGCTGATTCGAGATGGCGGCTTGCGAGGTTCGGTTATTTATACACGTGGCTGCTTAAAACAACTGAACGACGTTTCATTGAATGAGCTATACGTAGAGGTCGGCGTACCGTGTGCTCACGTTGCAAAATTAGCGGTAGAAAAAGGTCTGGCTGATGCAGAGTTTCTAGCTGGAATTCCAGGCACGATGGGCGGAGCGCTGGCAATGAATGCGGGTGCCTTTGGCGGTGAAACGTGGAATTTAGTTAACAGGGTGATAGTAATTAATCGGCAGGGTGAATTGATCGAGCGCGATGCGGCTAGTTTCGATGTAGCTTATCGTTCGGTTTCCATCGCAAAAGACGAGTGGTTTGTCGCCTGTTATTTGACCCTTCCAACGGCCAAAGACAAAGAAGGTAGAGAAAAAATTCGTCAATTATTGGCGAAACGTTCACAAAGCCAGCCAACGAATATACCTAGTGGAGGATCGGTGTTTAAAAACCCACCGGGAGACCATGCGGCACGTTTAATCGAAGCCTCTGCTTTAAAAGGTCGGCGAATAGGTGGTGCGCAAGTCGCAGAGAAGCACGCGAACTTTATCTTAAATACGGGGAACGCCACGGCAAAAGATATCGAGAGCCTGATTGGGCTGGTAAAAGCTACGGTGTTGGAAATGCAGGGCGTTGAGTTGCAAACAGAAGTTCGAATTATTGGTGAGGAACTAGAAGCATGAGCTTAGTCCAAGACCCAAATCAATTTGGCAAAGTAGCCGTCGCCTTAGGCGGTAACGCCGCAGAACGCGAAATTTCATTGATTAGCGGCAAAGCAGTGCTATTAGCGCTAAAAGAACAAGGCGTCGATGCGATAGAGTTTGATACGCAAAAAAGAAGTTTAAATGAATTAAGCGAGCTCGGCGTGGACCGCGTATTCAATATGTTGCACGGCCGAGGTGGTGAAGATGGGCAATTACAGGGCGCACTTGAGTTAGCCGGTATTCCATATACAGGCAGTGGCGTCCTGGGTTCGGCGTTGGGTATGGATAAATTAAGGAGCAAACTGTGTTGGTTAGGCGCGGGTATCTCTACGCCAACGTGGATGGAGCTCAAAGGTTCTTCTGATATCGAGTTATGCGCAGAAAAATTAGGTTTTCCGCTGATGATTAAGCCTGCGTTAGAAGGCTCGAGTCTTGGTATGGCGAAGGCTGACAATATCGCGCAACTATACGCTGCTTATAAAAACGCGTCGAGCTTCGATTGTGACGTAATGGCCGAGCAATGGATTGCAGGAAATGAATATACGGTGGCGATTTTAGCCAACGCTGCATTGCCCGTTATTAAGCTAGAGACGCCGAACGATTTTTACGACTACGAAGCAAAGTATCAGTTGAATACGACTCAATATCATTGCCCGTGTGGCTTAGCGGCTGAACAAGAAGAAGAATTGAAAGCCTTAGCGTTGAAGGCGTTCGCAGTATTAGGCGGACACGGTTGGGGAAGAGTAGACATCATGATGGACTCATCCGGTGTAGCGCAATTTTTAGAAATTAACACCGTGCCAGGTATGACCGACCATAGTCTTGTTCCGATGGCCGCGCAGCAGGCAGGTATCGACTTCAAAGGGCTGGTTTGGCGAATATTAGAAACTAGTTTAGTGGCGAACGAGGAGGCAAAGTGAAAGACCTGGTCGTAGACGCGTTAGCGACATACATAACATCGATAAAAGCGCTGCTTTTTCTGATGCTGATTGGTTTGCTAATTTGGCGACTACAACAGTGGTTGACTATGCCAGACACGATGCCCATCAAACAAGTCCGTATTGAAGGTGAGCTAAATAATTTGTCACACGAGGAAGTATCTGGGGTGTTGAGTGAGCTCGTGCAAACAGGGTATTTCGCGATGGATGGCCGCGCGATTGTGAATAAAGTAACCGATCTTGGCTGGGTGTATGAAACACGGATAAGGAGAATCTGGCCCGATACGATAGAGCTGTCGATCAAGGAACAAACGCCAGTTGCCGTATGGAACAAAGTAAAACTACTGAACAACAAAGGCGAGTTGTTTAGCGTGACATTAAACGAAGGATTAAAGAAATTACCAGCCTTGTCCGGCATTGATGTCGATAGCAAAAAGGTACTGGCGGAACAACAAACAATAAATGAATCTCTTAGTGCGATGGCGTTAGAGATAAACGAGCTCAATTTAGCTGAGCACGGTAGCTGGACGATGGTGTTGAGTAATGGCATTAAGGTGAAAGCGGGGCGTTTAACCTCAAAAGGAAGAATCAGTAAATCGATAAAGGTTTTAGCTTCGCTCGACGGTAAACTGCTGGAACGAGTAAAAGCGCTTGATTTACGTTACCCAAATGGTGTGTCAGTTGAATGGAAAGAAGGGTACGGATCAGGAAAACAGAATGCGAATCAAGCGTCATAAATAATCAATAAAGAACAGCAAAATGAAAGCCAGAAAAAATGAAAAAAAATAACGATAAAAATTTAATTGTTGGATTAGATATCGGCACTTCAAAAGTCGCGGCGATTGTTGGTGAAATTACGCCAGATGGAAATATTGAAGTGATCGGTATAGGAACTAATCGTTCACGGGGATTGAAAAAGGGCGTCGTCGTGAATCTTGAGTCGACGGTGCACTCGATTCAACGCGCGATTGAAGAAGCGGAATTAATGGCGGGTTGCCAAATTCATTCGGTGTACGTTGGTATTGCAGGTAGTCATATAAGTAGTTTGAATTCAAACGGCGTGGTGGCGATTAGAGATAATGAAGTTATTCCGTCAGATATTGAACGGGTGATAGATTCTGCCAGAGCGGTGGCGATACCGGCGGATCAAAAAATCCTTCATATTATGCCGCAAGAATTTATCATTGATGGACAAGAAGGTATTAAAGAACCTGTTGGTATGGCAGGTATCAGGCTAGAAGCAAAAGTGCATATTGTGACGGGTGCCGTTAGTGCTGCACAGAATATTATCAAATGCGTGCGCAGGTGTGGCTTAGAGGTGGACGATATTATTCTGGAGCAACTCGCGTCGAGCAGTTCAGTCTTAATGGACGACGAAAAAGAGTTGGGTGTCTGTCTGGTAGATATCGGTGGTGGCACAACGGATATCGCGGTATTTTGCGATGGTTTTATCCGCCATACAGCCGTTATACCGATCGCAGGCGATCAGGTAACGAATGATATCGCCGTAGCGCTTAGAACACCCACGCAACATGCGGATGAAATTAAGTTGAAGTATGCCTGCGCACTCACGCAGCTAGTTCAAGAAGATGAAATGATAGACGTGCCGAGTATTGGCGACCGCCCAACACGTAAAATTTCCCGTGCAAATTTAGCAGAAATAATAGAGCCCCGTTATGAAGAATTGATGATGCTAGTTCAAGCAGAATTAAGGAGAAGTGGGTTTGAAGGTATTGTAGCCGCCGGCATTGTACTAACCGGAGGTAGTGCCAAAGTTGAGGGCCTGGTCGAGCTAGCTGAGGAAGTATTTCATATGCCCGTTCGAATAGGTTACCCGCAATTTGTTTCGGGCTTGAGCGACGTAGTACGAAATCCAATATACGCAACGGGCGTAGGTTTATTGTTGTTCGGGCAGCAAAATAAGGTGGTAAATGGTAGTGAAATGACAGGTGGTTTTCAGGCGATGTGGGAAAAGATGAAAAGCTGGTTTCAGGGTAATTTTTAAAGATAGTGATTTTTGATAAATTAATATAAGGGGAATAATATGTTTGAATTAATGGATGCGCATACTCAAAACGCAGTAATTAAAGTAATAGGCGTTGGCGGCGGTGGTGGAAACGCGGTCAATCACATGGTAGGTAGTTCAATTGATGGGGTGGAATTTGTTTGTGCAAATACTGATGCGCAAGCGTTAAAAAATTCGATAGTAAAAACGGTATTGCAACTAGGAAATAACCATACAAAGGGTTTGGGTGCGGGGGCAAATCCAGAAGTAGGTCGTCAAGCAGCATTGGAGGATAGAGAGCGTATTCAGGAAATCCTTAGAGGTTCAGATATGGTATTTATAACAGCCGGTATGGGTGGTGGAACAGGCACCGGTGCAGCACCAATCGTGGCTGAAATTGCTAAAGAAATGGGCATATTGACGGTGGCTGTGGTAACAAAACCATTTCCATTTGAAGGCAAAAAACGCCAATTAATAGCAGAACAAGGAATTGAAGAACTAAGTCACCACGTAGATTCGTTAATAACCATACCGAATGAAAAGCTGTTGCACGTGTTAGGCAAAGAAATGAGCTTATTAAATGCATTTAAAGCGGCTAACGATGTTTTGCTGGGCGCCGTACAGGGCATTGCAGAGCTAATAACTCGTCCAGGTTTGATCAATGTCGATTTCGCAGACGTAAGAACGGTGATGTCTGAAATGGGTGATGCAATGATGGGCACAGGTAGCGCAAGAGGTCAGTCACGCGCTAGAGAAGCAGCTGAAGCGGCCATTCACAGCCCACTTCTGGAAGATATTAATGTCCAGGGTGCAAGAGGTATTTTAGTGAATATAACCGCCGGACTTGATATGTCAATTGGCGAATTTGAAGAAGTAGGTCAGTGTATAAGAGAATTTGCATCAGATGAGGCTAATGTGGTGGTGGGCACGGTAATTGATCCGGACCTGGCGGATGAAATGCGGGTGACAGTTGTAGCGACTGGCCTGAGTAAAAAAGCGCATACATTATCATCAGCAGCAACACCAATAGTCCAAGTTAAAAGAGAGCCGGTTAATGTCGAAGGTTTGTCTGAAGAAGATTATGATATACCAACGATTATGCGCGGAAATAAAAACGAACTGGCAGCAAAAAATGTAATGGGCTCAGATACAAATACGATGGATCCAGCTTATCTTGATATACCGGCCTTTCTACGAAGACAGGCTGATTAATTGAATGAGTTAATACGAGTTAACATAATCAGTATGATGGAAAATCATAGGAGGTTTCTGATAGAGACTGAGAGGCGTTTTTTTTGTTAAATATGAACGATGTGTTACGATTGCATAACAAAAATAATAATATTTATAACAAAATACCTGCTTGGAGTCTTTAGATGATTAAACAACGAACGCTGAAAAATGTGATTCGGGCTACTGGTGTGGGCTTGCATAGTGGCGAAAAGGTCTACTTAACACTACGGCCTGCTGGAATAAATGTTGGGATTGTATTCAGGCGAGTTGATTTTGATGAGCCTGTTGTTATCCCAGCCAAAGCTGAAAACGTCGGCGATACGCAATTATCTACGACACTAATCCAGGATGGCGTCAGAGTATCAACTGTAGAGCATTTGCTTTCTGCTATAGCAGGTCTGGGTATTGATAATATCTTTATTGATCTAAGCGCTGCTGAAGTGCCGATTATGGATGGCAGTGCTGGGCCCTTTGTGTTTCTTCTTCAGTCGGCGGGAATAGAAGAGCAAAATGCGGCAAAGCGATATATACGAATTAAAAAGGAAGTACGCGTAGAAATCGATGATAAATGGGCGAGCTTTTCTCCGTTTGAAGGGTTTAAAGTGGGCTTTAGCATTGAATTTGAGCACCCTGTTTTTAAATCACGTATTCAAGAAGCGACTATCGACTTTTCTTCAACTTCATTCGTTAAAGAAATTAGCCGTGCGCGCACGTTTGGTTTCATGAAAGACATTGAAATGCTTCGTCAGCGTAATCTGGCGCTAGGCGGCAGCATGGATAACGCGATCGTCGTCGATGATTTTAGAGTGCTCAACGAAGATGGCTTGCGTTACAAAGATGAGTTCGTAAAACATAAAATTTTAGACGCAATAGGTGATCTGTACTTATTAGGGCACAGTCTCATCGGCGAATTCAAAGGTCATAAGTCTGGTCACGAACTTAATAATAAGTTATTAAGGGAGTTGCTCGCGCAAAAAGATGCCTGGGAAGAAGTGGTATTCGAAGAAAATGACGCTTTTCCTATTTCTTATATGGAGCCTTTACCAGCCTCAGTCTAATCGGTTAACTTGTTTTTCTTTAAGGTGTTAAAGAGATTAATTAGTGACTCATTAAGGCTGTCTTTCGGTTTAAGGGTATTAGCATCAGAAAGTATCTGAAGCGTTTTGTGTGAGGGTGATTTGGGTCTATGTTGACGAGCTGGAGCTTGTTGTGTCATTACTTTAACGTTTAAAGTAATGGGCTGGTCACAGATTTGTTTGCTGAGGGCGTCTAAAATGGTTCGGCGCATATAAAGTATTTTTGATGCCCAGACAGATGAATCGGTAAATACGGTGACGCTGTTTTTTTTAGCCACGGCGTATAAACAGTGCAACGCTAAATTATCAGGTAAACTAGTCTGAACGGCCTGCAATAACTGACGTTGGCGAGCCAGATTTTGCTGGGTTTGTTGTAACACTTGAAGTGACGAGTGGTTATTTTTAAAGGGTTGTTTGAGCATTAAAATAAATAAAATCGGCGTTAGGGATTAATTAAAACAAATGCAGATAATACTACTAACAAACGGCAAAAGGAAAACACTCGGTTTTTCTATTAGCCAGTCAAACATAATGATCGCAATCGCATGTGGTTTTGTACTCACGTTAACAGGGAGTTTTTTACTTTTTAATGGGCAGAGCAAAGCGACAGAAACGGATTACCTTGTAAATGAGTTAACTGTACAGCGAGTAGAATTAGAAAGAATGCGCGAGAAAACGCGTAACACCCTTGATAGTATAGCTTTGCGCGTTGGGCAGATGCAGGCTCAATTGATGAGATTAAACGCAGTTGGAAATCACCTTGCAAAAAAAGCCAAATTGAATTCACTTGAATTTGACTTTGATCAACAGCCTGCTACAGGTGGTGCGGAAACCTTGGCGCCGACGAATAGCTTTACTGAAAGTCAGTTATTAGAAGACATTCAATCGCTAGATGAGCTATTTTCACTGCGTGAAAAACAGTTTGAATTACTTGGTTACTTCTCAGCTAACAAACGCCTTTCAAAAGAAGTTCTACCAGCTGGATTACCGGTTGAGAAAGGCTGGTTATCGTCAAATTACGGCTATCGCGCCGACCCATTTACGGGTAAAAAATCTTTCCACCATGGTGTGGATATAGCGGGTAAAACAGGTACAAACGTGCTAGCAGCTGCATCAGGCATAGTATCCTGGGCAGGCGAAAAAAACGGATATGGCTATTTAATTGAAATAGATCATGGCCTCGGTTACCTGACTCGGTACGGTCATAATAAAAAAATATTAGTAAAAACCGGTGATATCGTTAAACAAAATGATGTGATCGCTGAGATGGGTTCAACGGGTCGTTCCACCGGTCCTCATGTGCATTTTGAAGTACTTCTCAATGGCAGAGATGTTAATCCGCGTAAATACTTATATAGCTCACGTTAATTCATTTAATTATCGCTTTCAAGTTCCAGTTTTAGTGCCTTTTAAGGTATCATTCTGCCTTTCGTTTTAGATTAAAACTTACCATCAATGATCTCAAATATCGTAAAAAAAGTTTTTGGCAGCAGAAACGACAGGCTCGTTAAGACGAAGCAAAAAATCGTAAAAAGAATAAATGAGCTGGAAAAAGCCATGCAATCTTTAGACGATGTGTCATTAAAATCCAAAACGTCAGAATTTAGAGCCAGACTAACTGCTGGCGAAACGCTTGAGGCTCTTATACCAGAAGCTTTCGCGGTGGTTAGAGAAGCGGGCGTTCGATCCCTTGCTATGCGCCATTTTGACGTACAGCTGATCGGTGGCATGGTGCTCAATGATGGGCGAATCGCTGAGATGAAAACGGGTGAAGGTAAAACACTTGTTGCTACGCTAGCGGCTTATTTGAATGCGCTGCCATCTAAAGGCGTTCATCTGATTACGGTGAATGATTACCTGGCTGAGCGCGACTCTCAATGGATGGGGAAATTATTTTCTTTCCTTGGCATGACTACGGGCGTTATTACCAACTCAATGAGCCCTGATCAGCGCCGAGAAGCTTATGCTGCCGATATAACTTACGGCACTAATAATGAGTTTGGTTTTGATTATCTGCGGGATAATATGGCCTTTAGCGTTGAAGATAAAGTTCAGCGTGGCCTCTATTATGCGATTATTGACGAGGTCGACTCTATTCTTATTGACGAAGCCAGAACCCCGCTCATTATCTCTGGGCCAACAGACGATAAGAGTGGGCTATACGTCATACTGAACAAACTGGTTGAAAACTTAACGCCAGAGCTTGAATCGGGAGAAGGTGACTATACCGTCGATGAAAAATCAAAACAGGTTTACCTGAATGAATTAGGTCATGAAAAAATCGAAAAACTGCTCACAGACAGCGGATTATTGAGTGAGTATGAAAGCTTATATGACGCAAGCAATATTGGTTTAATGCACCACGTATATGCTGCATTACGCGCTCGTTCGCTGTATCAAAAAGATGTGGACTATATCGTTCAAAACTCACAAGTCGTTATTGTTGATGAATTTACCGGTCGCACCATGCCTGGTCGTCGATGGGGTGAAGGGTTGCACCAGGCCATTGAAGCGAAAGAAAATGTCAAGATCCAGAGCGAAAATCAAACCATGGCGTCGATAACATTCCAGAATTATTTCAGAATGTACGACAAACTGTCAGGTATGACGGGAACGGCGGATACAGAAGCGTTTGAATTTCAGCAAATTTATGGTTTAGAAGTGATCGTTATTCCTACGCACCGAAACATGTGTCGAATTGATGCAGGCGATCTGGTGTACCTGACAGCGAAAGAAAAATATGAAGCGGTAGTTACAGATATTGAAGATTGTTATAAGCGTAAACAACCCGCGTTGGTGGGCACAACGTCAATAGAAGTATCTGAGTTCATATCAGAAAGTTTAAAGAAAAAGAATATTCCTCACGAAGTACTCAATGCCAAACAGCACGAGAGAGAAGCACAGATTATCGCTAATGCGGGTGCTTTAGGCGCAGTCACCATTGCGACAAATATGGCTGGTCGGGGAACAGATATTGTATTAGGTGGTAAAAATGATGGCGAACAGGCGTCAGCCGACTGGCAGCAACACCATCAAGCGGTGATTGACGCTGGTGGATTACGCGTTATCGGTACTGAACGTCATGAATCAAGGCGTATCGACAACCAGCTTAGAGGTCGTTCAGGCCGACAAGGAGACCCGGGTGCCAGCCGTTTCTACCTATCGCTGGAAGATAGCCTGATGCGAATTTTCGCCTCTGAACGAGTCTCAGGCCTGATGCAAAAGCTAGGTTTAGAAAAAGGTGAGTCGATTGAGCACCCCTGGGTCAGCAAGGCGATTGAAAACGCGCAACGAAAGGTTGAAGGGCATAATTTCGATATCCGTAAGCAGTTATTGCAATACGACGATGTAGCCAATGACCAGCGTAAAGTCATTTATGAGCAAAGAAATGAAATTATGGAAGCTGTTAATATAGCTGATACCATCGTTTCAATTCGACAGGACGTAGTTAATCAACTGATTGCACAATATATTCTTCCGCAATCTATGGATGACCAGTGGGATTTAGAAGGATTGCAAGCGGCATTAGAAGATGAATTTAATTGCAAATTGCCGATCAAAAAATTGCTGGATGAAGACAGTAGTTTGCACGAAGATAATCTGCGGGAATTAATTTTACAAAGCATCGCCGATGACTACGCTAAGAAAGAGATTTTAGCGGGTGCAGAGGTGCTTCGGCATTTTGAAAAATCCGTCATGTTACAAACGCTCGATTCGTTATGGCGAGACCATCTGGGTGGAATGGACCATTTAAGGCAGGGAATTCACCTGCGTGGTTACGCACAAAAGGACCCAAAACAGGAGTTTAAACGCGAAGCGTTTGAAATGTTTACGGACATGTTGGACGCATTAAAGCGAGAAGTCGTGATGGTGGTCACCAAGGTTCAGGTGCGCGCTGAAGAGGACGTGCAGGCGATCGATGAGCAACGTCGTCAGCAGCAAAAAATGGAATTCAAACACGCGGATATGAATGCACTAGATGGTGAATCACAGCAGGATAAAGACCAGCCATTCAAGCGCCCAGATAAAAAAATAGGCCGCAATGACCCTTGTCCTTGTGGTTCTGGCAAGAAATTCAAACAATGTCACGGTAAGCTTTAGCTTATTGCAGGAGAAATAAGACATGTCTGTTGGAAATTGGACGACGGTGAATTTAGACGCTATTTCTGGCATTAGAATCGGTTCATCGAAGGCGGGAATACGCCAAACCGTACGTGACGATATTGTGTTGTTCGAATTGAGCAAAAGCACCCAACTAGCCGCGGTGTTCACTAATAATAAATTTTGTGCCGCACCGGTTACGCTGGCAAAAAAACACCTGGCTGAAGCAAGCCCAAAATACCTTTTAATTAACTCAGGAAATGCAAACGCTGGTCTGGGCGACTTAGGTCTGTTGTCGGCAAAACAGTGTTGTGAAGGACTGGCCATTTTATCTGAATCTACCGATGCGACCCAGGTGATACCCTTTTCGACAGGTGTTATTGGCGAAGCATTGCCGGTTAATAAACTACTGAGTGGTTTGCCAGCGGCTTTCAATTCCCTTGCTGAGGGCAATTGGTCAAAGGCGGCAAAAGGCATTATGACGACAGACACCTGTGAAAAAGGCTGTAGTCAAACACTAGTGCTGGATGGTGAAAAAATAACGATAACGGGAATTGCAAAAGGCTCGGGCATGATCAAACCGGATATGGCAACAATGTTGTCCTATATCGCAACAGATATGCCCATCAGTAAGTCCGTACTGCAGACGATGCTGAAAACTGCGGTTGATCTGTCTTTTAACAGCATTACGGTGGATGGTGATACATCAACGAATGATGCAGCCGTTTTAATGGCCACAGCCGCCGTTGATATAGCATGTATAGATTCCGAGCAAGACCCACGCTACGCAGAGTTTTTAACGGTATTAATAGATGTATGCCAATATTTATCCGAAGCCATTGTCAGAGACGGTGAGGGCGCAACTAAACTAATTAAAGTGCGAGTTGATCAAGCCGGTAGTGTGGAAGATGCGAGAGAAGTGGCCTATACGGTTGCGCATTCACCCTTAGTAAAAACCGCTTTTTTTGCTGCTGACCCTAACTGGGGGCGAATTTTAGCGGCGGTAGGGCGCGCTAAAATTGAATACATCAATACCAATGAGATTTCTATTTACCTGAATGATATCTGTATTGTAAAGGCGGGTAAACGAGCCCTGGATTACACTGAAGATAAGGGGCAAAGGGCTATGAAGCAAGATGAAATTCTTGTGCGTATTTGTCTGGCACAGGGTGATTGTTCAGCCGTTATATTGACCTGCGATTTATCGTACGACTACGTCAAAATAAATGCCGAATATCGCTCATAACCACTTATTGATGACTTAAGTCGATCGTCTAGCATGCTAAAGGTCGCAGTAGGTGTTATTACAAACCAGTTGGGTGAAGTTCTTATCAGTAAAAGGCATACTCACGTCCATCAAGGTGGTTTATGGGAGTTTCCTGGTGGCAAACTGGAGCCAGAAGAAAGCGGCTATGAGGCCTTGAAAAGAGAGCTTTTTGAAGAGCTGAATATATCAATTTCATCTGCCAAACCACTGGTTGAAATACATCACCAGTATGAAGATCTACCTGTTCACCTCGACGTGTATACAGTGGATGATTTCCAGGGCGACGCTCAGGGAATGGAAAATCAAGCCCTCAAATGGGTTACCGTTACTGAATTAAAAAATTATTCTTTTCCCGCCGCCAACAAAAGGATTATTGATACCCTTAACTTGCCTCACTTTTACCCTATCGTAGACGATAGCCTTGGTGATTCTTCGACGATGTTGGCGCATTTAGATGATTTAATTGCTCGTGGCTATACGATGATTCAATGGCGAGCACATTCTTTGAATGTTGAAGATTATACGTTTCTGGCAAAACGGGCGATGCAACTGTGTGAGAAAACAGGCGTGCGTTTATTTCTAAATACAGATATTGATTTAGCGATTGAATTGAACGCTCAGGGCGTTCATTTAAGCGCGCATCATCTAAATACTCCATGCCAGCAAGTACCTGACAGTATTCAGCTAGCCGTGTCGTGCCATACGCTTAAAGAGTTAGAAAGAGCTCATGATATGGGGGCTTTATTTGCATTACTATCGCCTGTTTGCGAAACCAAAAGTCATCCAGACAAGAAGCCCTTGGGTTGGGGCGGTTTAGCTAAATTAGCTGGCCTGTCAGCGATTCCTGTTTATGCCCTGGGTGGAGTGGGTCCAGAGGATATTAAATTGGCTTTGTTAAACGGTGCTCAAGGGATTTCAGGTATCCGCGCTTTTTAGCGCTGTTAGCCTAATGTTGTAAAGGCTGGTCTTCATCTGGTAAGTAGACGTCTTCGCCGGCAATTGCGTGTTGATCTGAGGCCCAGTCGCCGAGATCTATCATTTTGCAGCGCTCACTACAAAAAGGTCTGTATATTGAGTCTGGCTCCCAGACGACTTTTTTTTCACAAACGGGGCAATTTACAGATGTACTCATCGTATTAAAGTTGGCAAATATGTAGGGTAAAGTTTACATCCTCAGTTACCTGGCTGGATCTTTCCGATTCATTAGGCTGCATAAAACGAACGGTGAATCGATGCTTGCCGCCGCTTATTTCAGCGTAATAATCTTTGTCCATCGGAAAAGTAACTCGTAATAACTGGGAGGCGTGGTTAGCATCTAAATTCTGCTGATAAAATCCTGCGCAGGCTGTTTTAGTCATGGGCGTCGTGCTAGTTCGTATAAACTGTAATAATAAATTTATAGATTGCTGGATAGGAATAAGGTTTTTGCACCAGCTTTTAATTTGTTCTCGCCGTTGTTGCAGTGGCCTGTTAAGCCAAAAGTGATAGACAGGTAGATCAAAATCGTAAGCGCCGCCAGGGATGCTGTTACGCTGTGCCAGGCACTTTAATAGCTCAATCTGCCCTATTTTTTGGTCAGCTCTGCCATTAGAAGATAATATATCAAGGCTTAGCTGGTTTAGTTGATCAATACTTTGCTGAAGTTTAGTGCCATCAACGTGAGGGTTTTGAGAAAAAAGAACTAAGCTTTTCGTATGCCGCTCAATTTCTTTGGTGATTTCATTTTTAAGATCACTCCTGCCAACAATAACAAGAATTTCGAGTAGGCTATTTAATTCGGCCCTGTTGTGGTGCTCGTCATCGTGAAGCGAGAAATGCTGCATTTGCTCAAATAAATGCTCCAGCCTTATAAAGGTACGGATACGTTCACTTAACGGCAATTCGTAGGTTATTGTTTCTGACACGGCCTAAAAGTATTGCGTTAAATGGTGTATTTTGCAGGATATGAGCTGTTTTTGCCAGCGCTCATTTGCATGTAAAAATCATGCAGTTTTTGCACTCGTTTTCCTAGTGTTTTCAGCGTTGTATTATTATTCAAAACATCGTCTGCGTGTTGCAGCCGGAATGAACGGGAACACTGTGTTTTCATGATAGAGCCGATCATTTTATCGTCGAAACCATCCCGAGTCTTTACGCGCTCAATTTGGGTGGTTTCAGGGCAGTCAATAACTAACACTCTGTCTACATTATCTTGATGATTGGTTTCTAGTAACAATGGAATGCTTAGAATTCCGTATGGGAAATCAAAATTCTTTAATTGATCTCGCATGGTTTTATAAATTATGGGGTGTAAAATATTTTCCAGCTTTTTTTTCTCAACAGGGTCGTTGAACACAAGTTCGCGCAACCGGCGTCTATCGAGTGTGCCGTCTGAAGTGATGATCTGTTCTCCGAAGATTTGCTTTAGAAGAATAAGGGCAGGTTGATAAGGTTGAACGACTGCGTGAGCTATTTCGTCGGCGTCTATGATGGGGACGTGATTTTTTTTAAATAAATCGGTTACGGTAGATTTACCGCAACCAATACCACCCGTTAATCCAATGGTTAACACGGTGGATTACAGCCCAACAAACTGATATACATCGAATTAATTTTATCGCCCCATAGCAAGGCAATAAAAGCCGCAACTGACAGGTAAGGACCGTATGGGATAGGGCTGTTTTTATCAAGCCCCTTACATACCATCATCGTTAATCCGATTACGGCACCAGCAAATGCAGATAACATGACCACGAGGGGTAACATTTGCCAACCTAGAAGCGCGCCGATGGCGGCGAGCAACTTGAAATCGCCGTAACCCATGCCTTCCTTGCCAGTAGCGAGTTTAAATAACCAGAATACTGACCATAGACTAAGGTAACCCGCCAAGGCGCCAATTATGGCGGTCGTTGGGTCGACAAAAATATTAAAAAGGCTGATAAACAGAGCAAACCAAAGTAAGGGAAGGGTGATTGAATCGGGCAGTAGTTGCGTGTCAAAATCGATCAAGGTTAAGCAAATTAATAACCAGGTAAAAATTAAGGCGACGCCCGCTTGAAAAGTGACGCCAAATTGAACTGCGATCATAATAGATAGTACGCTGGTAACAAACTCAACGACTGGGTATCTGATTGAGATAGGCGATAAACAATTCCTACACCGCCCTTTTAAAAAAAGGTAACTCAGGATCGGTATATTGTCGATTGCGCTAATTGGGTGCTGACAAGAAGGGCAGCGTGAACGAGGCGTGGATAGATTAAATGTTTCAGGAGTTGAATTTTCTTGTTCAAGAAAATTCAGGCAGTCGTTTCGCCAGCTTCTTTGCAACATTATAGGTAGTCGGTATACAACTACGTTCAGGAAGCTACCTACAATTAATCCCAGTATGGCAACAGACAAATAGAAAAATATTGCGCTCTGTTCGAGCGATTGTATAAGGCTCATAGGTCGAACGGTCGTTGATCAGGAGTTTCTTTAAAATACGGAGCCTAGCATAAAGATCGGTAGGTACATGGCGATAATTAAACCACCCACTAGTACGCCTAAGATAGCCATGATAAGAGGTTCGATGAGGCTGGCGAGCGAATCAACCGCGTTATCGACTTCTTCTTCATAAAAGTCGGCGACTTTGCCGAGCATCGTTTCTACGGAGCCCGCTTCTTCACCAATGGCGACCATTTGAACCACCATATGTGGGAATAATTCGACATTTTTCATGGATTGCTGGAGCTGGATACCCGTCGCAACTTGCTCTCTCATTTGAAGTACTGCTTCAGAATAGACGATATTACCGGTAGCGCCGGAAACCGACTGTAATGCTTCCACTAATGGAACGCCGGCAGCAGACATTGTCGATAGCGTTCGAGCAAAACGGGCGATGGCCGCCTTATTCATAATATCGCCGATAATAGGTAATTTTAGTACCGCTCGATCGATAAAGTGATTAAATTTTCGTGAGCGTTTTTTGATTTGCATTAACGCGAATACGGCGATACCCATGATGCCAAAGACAAGCCACCACGATTCCTGCATAAAACGCGATAATTCAACCACCATTTGGGTAAAGGCAGGAAGGTCGGCGCCAAAACCACTAAATAAGCTCTCGAATTGCGGTACTACAAAAATAAGCAAAATGGCCGTGACGATAATAGCTATTACCAGCACCGCTATCGGATAGGTGAGGGCTTTTTTGATTTTGGCTTTTAAGCTCTCGGTTTTTTCCTTGTATTCAGCAATTTTATTCAGTAGTTCTTCAAGGATACCAGCGTGTTCGCCGGCTTCGACCAGATTACAAAATAAATCATCAAAATGAAAAGGGAACTTGGCCAGGCTTTCTGTTAGCGTTGCCCCACCCTCGATATTAGTTTTAATAGCGGCTAGCATATCTTGCATGGCGGGTTTTTCGTGTCCCTTGCCAATAATATCGAACGATTGAACTAATGGAATGCCCGACGCCATCATGGTCGCTAATTGGCGACTAAAGATGGCGATATCTTTGGGTACGATAGGTTTTTGCCCAAAACTACCAAACAATGGTTTTGCTTTTTTCTTAACTTTGATGGGGCGAATGCCAATGCGACGTAGTTCGGATTTAACTACCGCTTCACTGCGGGCGTGTATTTCGCCTTTGTTGCGATTACCCTTGCTGTCGGTTCCTTCCCACAGAAATGTAATTTTTGATGGAGTAGCGGCCATAATATTTAATCTTTAGTGATTCGGTTGATTTCTTCAATACTCGTTATACCAGACTTAATCTTCTCTAAACCAGACTGTCGTAGTGTCAAAATACCTTCTTTAGCCGACTGGTCTTCTAGTTCTTTCGTAGAACAACCCAGAATAATCAGTTTTTCCATGGCTTCAGATATAGGCATTACCTGGAAAATACCCACCCGGCCTTTATACCCGGCGACGCAACTATCACAGCCTACGGCTTTATAGGCTTTAAGTTTTTTTGCATCGTCTTCGCTAAAGCCTTCTTTAACGAGAAGCTCAACAGGCAAATCTTCTTCCTGTTTGCATTTGTCGCATAGCTTTCTAGCGAGGCGTTGCGCCATGATCAGTAATACGGCAGATGCAATATTATAAGCAGGGACACCCATTTGATTTAAACGGTTCAGTGTTTGCGGTGCGTCATTGGTGTGTAAGGTTGATAGTACAAGGTGGCCTGTTTGCGCCGCTTTTACAGCAATTTCCGCCGTCTCTAGGTCGCGAATCTCACCTACCATGATGATATCAGGGTCTTGACGTAAAAAAGCCCGCAGTGCTTCGGCAAAGGTCAAGCCCGTTTTTGGGTTGACGTTAACCTGATTAATACCAGCTACCGTAATTTCGACGGGGTCTTCCGCGGTTGAAATATTGATATCTGGCTCATTTAGGATATTAAGTGCTGTATATAGGCTCACCGTTTTACCACTACCCGTCGGCCCCGTGACCAAAATCATGCCATAAGGTTTTTCGATGGCTTTCAGGAAATTCTTTCTTTGTTCTGGGTCAAAGCCAAGTTGCTCAATTCCAACTTGCGCGCTGGTGGGGTCCAGAATACGTAAAACGATCTTTTCCCCGTACAGGGTGGGGCAGGTGTTCACACGAAAATCAATGGCTCTATTCTTAGAAAGCGCCATTTTGATACGTCCATCCTGAGGTATTCGCCTCTCAGAAATATTCATTCGCGACATGACTTTAATACGTGAGGTCAGTTTGTTTGCGATATTCATTGGGGGCGACGCTACTTCTTTAAGAATACCATCTAGGCGAGTACGTATTCGGAAGCTCTTTTCATACGGTTCAAAGTGAATATCAGAGGCGCCTTTTTTAATGGCGTCCAGTAAGATTTTATTAACAAAACGAACGACAGGTGCGTCATCAATTTCACTGTCTTTATCATCTTCCTGAGCGTTATCCGAAGCGTCTTCGAAATCAATATTATCAAGATCTTCGTCTAATAGATCACTCATAGACGAATCTTCAGCATCCAAGGCTATTTCAATCACCCTGGTGAGCTTATCCTCTTCAACCAGAATGGCTTCGGTGCTCATCCGTGTCTGGAATTTTATTTCATCCAGTGCTTGGAGGTTTGTTGGATCAGAAACGGCAACGAATAATTTGTTTGCGCGTTTGAAAATAGGCAGGGCGTGGTGTTTACGAATAAGCTTTTCGTCAACTACGCCTCTAGGAATCGTTTCGTGATTTAGGGCATTAATATCCAAAAGTGGCATGCCGAATTCTTCTGAGGCGGCGACTGCGATGGTTTGGCTGTCTAAAATCTTTTGTGATACCAGAAAGGTAACAAATGGCTTTTTCTTTGTGCGGGCGCTCTCGAAATGCTTATACGCAGACTCTTCAGTCAGCAAACCCTCCAAAACAAGCCGTCTTGCAAGACCACTTAAATATTTTTTCTCTATCGGTGTTGCCATCTTTAGTTGAATAAATCCCTATATTGAACAGTTGATAAAACTCATTTGCTAATAGTAGTAGAAATTGAGGTTTTGTCCAGCGTATATGCTGTGAAAAAGCATTAAAGGTGTGATGAACTAGTGATTTTTATTGATGTCTGCCATAAAGGTCTTCATATCGCGTAATGTCATCTTCACCTAGGTAAGAGCCAGATTGTACTTCAATCATTTCTACGGGCACTTTGCCGGGGTTTTCCAAAGAGTGAATGGAGCCAATGGGAACGTAAGTGGATTGGTTTTCAGCGAGCAACTGTTCTTTGCCATCAATCGTTACCTTAGCGGTTCCCGATACGACAATCCAGTGTTCAGCCCGGTGGTGATGCATCTGCACAGACAGCTTGGCGCCAGGGTTTACCGTAATCCGTTTTACCTGATAGCGTTCGCCAACGTCTACCGAGTCGTACTTCCCCCAGGGGCGGTAAATTTGACGATGGCTTTCAGATTCGCTACGATTTTCATCTTTTAACTGGTCAACTAGGGCTTTAACGTCTTGAACGTAGTCGGGATGTGCCACCATCACCGCATCCGCTGTTTCCACCACGATCACCTTATCCAGACCTAAGGTCGTTACAAGGCGGTGTTCAGAATGGATATAGCAATTGGTCGAAGATTTTTGCAACACGTCGCCCTTAATAATATTGTTGTTGCTATCCTTCATGCCCGCTTCCCATAGCGACGTCCAGGAGCCTAAGTCGCTCCAGCCAGCATCCAGTGGAACGACGATGGCACTATCGGTTTTTTCCATCACTGCGTAGTCAATAGAGTCAGAAGGGCAATACTCAAAGGCGGTTGAATCTAACCGGGTAAAGTCCATATCTTTGATAGCCTTGTTAAACGCATCTGAGCAAGCATTTACAATATCGGGCCGAAAGGACTTCATTTCAGCCAGTAGTCTCGACGCCTTAAACATAAACATGCCGCTGTTCCAGAAGAAATTACCCGCGTCCAAATATGTTTGAGCTGTTTCAGCGTTCGGCTTTTCAACAAAGCGAGTTATAGGAAGCCAATCCTTATTAGACGAATCGCCGGCTTCAATGTAACCGAAACCCGTTTCAACGTGGGTTGGAACAATACCAAAGGTGACGATTTGCCCTGACTCGGCCAGCGGTTGGGCGATTGATATGGCCTGATGAAAAGCCTCTTTGTCAGCGATCACATGATCGGACGGCAAAATAAGCAAAATAGCCTCAGGATCACTGGCCAGTGAGGCAATCGTGAGAGCGGGTGCCGTGTTGCGCCCTGTGGGTTCCAGAATAATTGATTCAGCAGTTATATCCAGTTCACGCAGTTGTTCGGCCACCATAAACCGATGATCATCGCTGCAAATGACTATGGGTTGATTAGCAATATTAGGCGCATCAAGCCGCAATAAGGTGTCCTGAAACATCGTTTTATCAGACGAAATAGCCAAAAACTGCTTCGGTCGAGATTTACGAGACAAGGGCCATAGTCGAGTGCCAGAGCCGCCTGAGAGAACAACAGGGATGATTTTATTCATAACTGATTTAGTGAAAATTCCGTTTTATATTGATACGACTACGCGAATAAAAATTTAAGGTAAATAAAGTATAGTTGAAAACAGGGTTTGCTGAAACTTTGTTCAAGCTAACCTATACTTAGCAGGGTAGAAGTTAATTAGCGTTATATAAATGCCAACAATAACAGTGATCACCGTTTGTTTTAATGCAGAAAAATACATTGAACAAACGATAAAAAGTGTTCTCGAACAAAAAAATATAGCGATTGAATACATCTTAATAGATGGAGGCTCTAGTGATACAACGCTCGATATTATCAAACGATATGAACCATCTATTGACCGGTATATTTCGGAGCCAGATAAAGGCATCGCAGACGCAATGAACAAAGGGATCGCTCTTGCTACAGGCGACTATATTTTGTTTTTACACGCAGATGATTATTTTAAAGATAGCCATGTAGTATTCGAGGCGTCTAAACTGATGCAAGGGAAATCAGATATTTATGCATTCGATATTCTCTTTAAAAAAGGAAATAGATTCCTTAGAAAAACGACAAAAAAACTAGGTGTGAGGACGTACTTCAAAACACCCGTTATGCATCAAGGCGCTTTTTGTAAAAAAGAACTGCTTGAAAAATTAGGCGGGTTTAACACAAGTTTTAAAATAGCGCTGGATTATGATTTTTTTCTAAGGGCGTACAAAATAGGAGCGTCAATGGAAATACATCAGCAGGTATTATCCATTATGCGAGATACGGGTGTGAGCTCAAAACAAGATTGGGCAAGTTTAAAACAGCGGTTTATGGAAGAAAGAAAAGCACAACAAGGCGCTCAACCGACAGCGCTTTTGCGGGTCATATATAGCCTATACTGGATGATGTATTTGCCCTATAGGAAGGTGGTATATGTAAAAAATCGTTTATTAAGCGTGGTTTAAGGATAGATGGAAAAAAATCAGGAGTTTCAATTCACTATAGAAGCCGGCAAGTCAGAGCGGCATTACTGGGCTGATCTATGGCGGTATAGAGAGTTATTCTACATTTTGGCCTGGCGTGATATATCCGTTCGATATAAGCAAACTGTAATTGGGGTGTTGTGGGCTGTTTTAAGGCCGCTATTAACGATGATGATTTTTGTCGTGGTTTTTGGAAAAATCGCCAAACTACCGAGTGAAGGGGTGCCGTACCCCATCTTTGTATTCGCCGCGATGCTGCCGTGGATGTTTTTTTCCTCAGCCTTTGCCGATGCCAGCAATAGCCTCATTAGTAATTCGAACTTAATATCAAAGGTTTATTTTCCGAGATTAATTATCCCTACCGCCTCGGTAATTGTTTCTGTGGTGGATTTTCTAATTTCATTTGCTATATTAATAGCCCTAATGGCTTGGTACAGCTATTGGCCAGGGTGGCAGGTGCTTACGCTCCCCGCTTTTTTATTGCTTAGCTTTATAGCAACTATTGGCGCGGGCTTATTCTTTGCCTCCTTGAACGTTAAATACCGGGATTTTCGCTTTGTTGTTCCCTTCATTGTTCAGTTAGGGCTTTATATTTCCCCTGTTGGCTTCAGCACCACCATTGTGCCGGAACAATATCTTATTTTTTATTATTTAAATCCCATGGTCGGCGTTATAGATGGCTTTCGCTGGGCGCTCAGCGGTGGTACAACGGCATTAAATCAAACGGAATTAATTATGTCGGTCAGTGTGGCTTTAATAATGTGTTTGGTAGGTGTTATTCACTTTAGAAAAACCGAAAAACTCTTTGCGGACGTTATCTAATGACCATTGCCATTAAAGTAGAAAACCTCAGCAAGAAATACATCATCAGTCATGAGAAAAAAACGCAAGGCTATAAAACGCTCAGCGAATCGCTTATGCAGGGTGGCCAACGTATTGCGAACAAAATTATTCACCCATTTAGCCAGTCAGAAATAGATGCACAAACGCAAGAAGAATTTTGGGCGCTAAAAGACATTAATTTTGAGATTAACCAGGGCGATAAAGTCGGCATCATCGGGCGTAACGGCGCGGGTAAATCCACCCTATTAAAAGTACTCTCACGTATTACAGATCCCACCAGTGGCAAAATTCATATCAACGGCAGAATTGCCAGTTTGTTAGAAGTCGGCACAGGCTTTCACCCAGAGCTTACCGGGCGAGAAAACATCTATCTAAATGGCGCAATATTAGGGATGAGCCGGAAAGAAATAAAACTAAAATTCGATGACATTGTCGCCTTTGCCGAAGTAGATAAGTTTCTAGATACCCCTGTAAAACGTTATTCCAGCGGTATGTATGTTCGTTTGGCTTTTGCAGTTGCGGCGCATTTAGAGTCCGAAATATTAGTGATAGATGAGGTGCTGGCTGTGGGAGACGCGCAGTTCCAAAAAAAGTGCTTGGGGAAGATGGATGATGTAAGTAAAGCGGGCAGAACGATTTTGTTTGTTAGTCATAACATGGCGGCTATTCAGCAACTATGTTGTAGAGGCGTCTTGCTAAGTGATGGCATCATGAAAGATACAGGTAATATAGAAAGGGTGATTGAATCGTACCTAAATGATTCATCAATGAGTGCGAAAGTAAGTATTGATGAGATGCTTCGCGTTAATCCTGAGTATGGCACTATCGCACGAATCATCAACGTATGGCCGGTAAATAGCAACGGTGATAGAACGAGCGGCTTCAAATTAGGTGAAGACATCAGCTTCGATCTAAATATTAAAGCGTTCGAGGCGGTTGATAACCTGTCTATCGTTATTGGATTGGATAACTTCATGGATTACCGGATTACGACTGTCTTAAGTGAAGAAGTAGGGATGCTGTTCTCCTCAAGCAGGGATGCTGTCATATCGATAAACCTGAGGCTTCCCGGTCTGCATCTCAAACCAGGAACATATTCATTAGCCCTCGGTTTAAGACGCAACAAATTGGCGCTTGATCATGTTGTAAAAGCCTTTAATTTTGAAATTAGCGAAATTTCTATAAACCATAAAAATTGCAATTCTTCGGTACTTGGTGATGTGTTGGCCGAATCTGTATGGCGGCTTTCTTAAATAAAGAGGATATCTTGAGACAATACTATAGTCAGCATGGCGAAGATGCGCTTCTGGACTTGATCTTCGGCAATCAAAAAGAGGGCTTCTTTGTCGAAGTGGGGTGTATAGATGGCAGGCGTTTCAGCAATACATTAACTTTTGAAGAGCGTGGATGGAAGGGAATGTGCATAGAGGCGCATAACGGATATATTGAATTGCTGAAAAAAAACCGCCCCAACAGCATTGTTTGCCATTGTGCAGCAGGAGAAGCTGACGAGGATGCGATTTTTTATGCGAATGCCAGGGGAAGTCTATCTACACTGGATAAAACAAGCGAGGCCCGATGGCAACGTGATTACGCCCCATATTTTTCAGGTTTTGAAGAGCAGCAGGTAAAAAAAGTACGGTTGAGTACCTTGCTGGACTATTATCATATCATTGAGATTGATATCCTTTCGCTGGATATAGAAGGATATGAAGCTGAGGCGGTGAAGGGGTTGGACTTTATTCGCCACCGTCCCAGAGTGATGGTCATTGAGTCGGACAGCCCGTTGCATGAGAGGCAATTGGACAAACTGATTTTGCCGCATGGCTACACAAAGGCCATGAAGCTTGCTGCCAATCTTGTTTACGTGCGGGACAAAAGTTTGGAAAAAATGCTGATGGGGAAAAAAAAGGTCGTGCAGTTGCTTCATACCCAGCATCCACTCGACAGTGGAGGAGACAGGTTGATGAGAGCGATAGTTGACACTACTTTACAAAAGGACAGTTTATCCATGTTCGACAAACTAAGATTCAAATTGACGTCTACCTTTCGAAAGCGGTCGTCTAAAGTAAGACAATCTCAGCTCCTGGATGTCGGGTTTCATGGTGACGAATATTTGCTCGGTCTGGCTGAACACCTTGCTCTTGCCAGCAAGGTGTTCATCGAGACAGGCGCGAATGTGGGATCGACACTTGCTTATGTTGCCAAAAATAACCCGATGATTCGCTGTCTTTCTTGTGAGCCGGATCAGTCAGCCTTTGAGCAAGCGAGTATAAATACGGTGAAAGCTGGCAATGTTTCTTTGCTCAACGGGACATCACAACAATTCATCGAACATCTCACCAGATATGAGCCGGAGATTTTTTCGGAACAATGCATGTTCTGGCTAGATGCTCATGGCTATGGTTTCGAATGGCCATTAAAAAAGGAGTTAGAATTTATCACTGGACGTTTTAGTTCTGCCTACATTCTGATCGATGACTTTAAAGTTCCAGGGCGTTCAGATTTTATCTATGACGAATACCAGGAGCAAATCTGCTCATACGATTACGTTAAAGATGCATTGAATCCAGATAAAAATTACCAGCTTTATTATCCGACCTATAAAGACAAGACTTCCAAGCATCATCCGCTGTGCGGTTGGGGCTTACTAGTGTTTGGACATGACGATTTCACTATTCCAAAACAACTTGCGGACAAGATGGAGAGAGTGCTTTGATAAAGAAATTATTGAGGCCGCTGATTCGGTGGCTGCGATCTAAGAGGTACGTGGTAGCGTCTCTTGAGGCCAGGACGTATGGCAAGATGGCTATCAGGGATCGTTACGCCGATATAAAGACAAGGTTAGCTACCGAGTCACCCATCATCCATAGCTTCGAGCCGATACCAGAGCTGGTGGGTATGCTCAGGCAAAAGTTCATGGGGCGCAACAAGTTAGGCTGGAAGACGTTATGAAAGACTGTCTCGAAGTGGATTTACTTAAGCTAGGCTTGCAGGGGTATGAGCTCGTGGCTTTGAAAGGATGCGGAAAATTACTTGAAAGTATCAAAATTATCGCCATCGAAATCGAGTTTATCCCGCTATATGATGGCCAACCCCTCTTTGGCGACATCGACGTGTATCTGAGGGCTCAAGGTTTCAGAATGCTCAACTTGTATGAGCTCTATACGCACCCGGACGGCCAATTGACTGCGGGCGATGCGGTTTATTTGAATAGCAAATATTTTTGAATGGGTACGAAATTGCTAAAAAAAATTGTCAGCCGAGTTCTGAACGCGGATGGGTCGGCTTCAATTGACGACTCGGTAGTTATCAATAATTTTACCAAAAATCCGGACTTTCCCTATCTGGTGAGTTTTTCGCGCACAGGCAGTCACTGGTTGCGAATGATTATGGAGCTATATTTTGAAAAGCCAGCGCTAGTGCGCGCTTTCTATTTTAAAGACGCTAACGTCTTCACCTGTTATCACACCCATGATATGGATTTAGAATTGAAGCGTAAAAATGTGATCTACCTTTATCGCAACCCAGTCGAAACTGTTTATTCACAGCTTAGCTATTACAAGGAAGATCCAGGCAATGAGGGAAGGCGCAGGCATTGGACGAATCTCTATG
The DNA here is from genome assembly GCA_033791505.1 of Cycloclasticus sp. GTDB lineage: Bacteria > Pseudomonadota > Gammaproteobacteria > Methylococcales > Cycloclasticaceae > Cycloclasticus. The sequence goes on along the minus strand of JASJGO010000199.1, from coordinate 949 downwards.
CCCGACATCTAGCCAAATGGCTAGTACAGGAAGACTTCACCAAAATGAAAACAATCATTACTTATGAAGGCATGAAAGTGAGTATGGAGTGCGAGTTTGCTAAGGTATGCCGACACTTCGGAGAGGAGCTGGATACATTGAAGTTAGAAGCAGTGTTGGAGAAAGTGTCCAAGGCCGAACTGAAGAAAAAAACGACACACGACCAACAGGTGGTCAATCTTTCTGGTAGCTATCAAAATGGACGAGAGCTATTCAACGAAAAATACGGTGGCACAATCTATGAAGAAATAATTGCGTTTGATAATAGGCTGGCTAGTCTTTTACCTCGTCGCATGGGCAATAGTTGAAATAGGGAATTATAAATAATGTTTAACAGAATACTCAGTCATTTAGGCAAAAAACGGGCAGTTTCCAAGGCGCTACGCTGCCAAGGGTGGACCAGTTTACAAAAGCTGTCGCTCTTGCATGACCTGGTAGCCCAAACAGGTGCGTTGGAGGGAGACATTCTGGAAATTGGCTCGGCATGGGGTCGGAGTGCCGTGTTGTTGGGTCATGCTTCTGATAAACGCATTTGGTCTATCGATCCTCACACGGGTGGTAGAGCTTTTGTCGAGAGAGGCGAGAATCAAAGTTCTTTCGACATCTTTAAGGAAAATTTGGTTAGAAACAAATTAGATAATCGGGTAAAAATACTCAAACACACTACTGCGGAAGTAATAGAAAATGGATTGCTTCCCGCTACAGTAAAATTCTCCTTCATATTTATTGATGGACTTCATTCTGCAGAAGGCGTGGAGCTCGATTTCAAGCTTGCATTCGATAGGCTTGTGCCGAATGGGATCATGTCATTCGATGATTATGCCGAAGAAAGCATTCCTGATTACACCGAAATGATAGATGCATTGATATTTATGAGGAAGCTGACGTTGATCAAGGATGCTACATCCGG
>JASJGO010000198.1:0-2844 GCA_033791505.1 Cycloclasticus sp. | reverse complement strand
GATGAATTCGTTGCAATGTCTACAACGTTCGTTGAAACACCTGATGAATTCGTTGCAATGTCTACAACGTTAGTTGAAACACCTGATGAATTCGTTGAGATTAGACCATCTTGTGCTGTATCCGTAACTAATTGAGTAGATACTGCAGCACTAAGATCAGTGTCTTCGACCAAAACCGTGGTGTCTGGTATACCGTTTGCAGCCAGTCCTGTCACCGTTACTGCCGCCTGCGCCGCTGACATTGACATCATCATGCCTAAGAAAAAGGCCCCCGAGCATAAAATACCCTTTACTTTAATTAATCTATATCCAAATTGATTTTTCATATTGTTTTCCTTTTAGTTACTTAAAAATTAGTGAATATTTGCTCTGCCTTGCTGCACTGTTTCCCTTTTATGCAAATAATTCTTATACATCCCGACGTAATTTTAGATGCTTGTTGCTAATATTGCACAAGTGTGGCTTTAGTTCAAGCCTATTTTGGTTTTTTTTGCTTTATTTGATCTGAGTCAATCTGCTTAAAATTCCTTTTCAAATCAAGTAATTAATTATCCATTTAAATGTTTTACATTAATTAAATACGCCTATCTCTAACATTTTCTGCCTTTTTTACCCTTAATTCATGGCATTAGGCGCTTAAAATCGTTCATTTTCACTCAATACGGGGATTGATAATGCCCTTTAATAAGCTGACTATCATCGCTTATAACGTTATTTTGCCCAACGTTTTATAGCCACTTTATTTTTGAAGTGTGAACCAGTTCACGTTTTTGTTTTTACTGATGCTTTTTAGCGCTATTGGACTGTTTTTTGTCGCTTTTTGGCTACAAAGTATGCCACTTTTGAACCTTACCGCTTTATAAATTAATTAAATTCACGACGCTTTGAGCTGGAATATTGGTCAGGCAATCTAAATGCTGCAGTGGGCATTCGCGTTTAAAACATGGAGAACAAGCTAAGCCCAGGCTAACAACCTCGGCCTTGGGGTGCAGGGGCGGGGTGAAGTTAGGGTCGGAGGAGCCGTAGATGGCTATCGTTTTAATATCCAGCGCGGCTGCTACGTGCATAAGGCCCGAATCGTTACTGACCACTGCGTTGCATAGCGACATTAAATCCAACGCTTCGGTTAGGCTGGTTTGACCGGCAAAATCGCGGCACGTGCCACCGGCTAACTTATTAATGGTGGCCGTTACGGGCTGATCTTTGGCCGAACCAAACAGGTATACCTGCCAGCCTTTGGCGATGGCTTGCTTGGCGACATCTGCGTAGTGCTGTTCGGGCCAGCGTTTGGCTGGGCCGTATTCTGCGCCGGGGCACAGGCCGAGTACTTTATCTGCTAGCTCAGTGATGCCGAATGTGTTTTTAGCTTGATCAACGCTCGCAGGGTCAATCAGTAAGCGCGGTTGTGGAATGTCTGGCAGTTGAGCAACCGGCTCGTTAGCCAGGGCGACAAAACGTTGAACGGTTTTGCTTAAACGCTGCTTATCCAGTTTTCTAACGTCGTTTAACAGCCCCCAGCGCGCTTCGCCGAAATAGCCGGTGCGTTTGGGGATATTGGCAAAATAGGGAATAAGCGCCGACTTCCAGGAATTGGGTAACACGATGGCCTGATCGTATTGTTCGCTGCGCAGTTTTTTACCGAGGGCTTTGCGGCCTTTAAAATCAAATTGCCCGTGACCTAGCGGCATAACGATCGCTTTGCGCACTTCGGGCATGCGGTCTATTAAAGCCAATGACCATTCTGGCGCGAGCACGTCTATCGTGCAGTGCGCGTGTCGTCGCTTTAAGGCCATAAACAGGCTTTGCGCCATAACCATATCGCCGACCCACGAAGGGCCAACGATAAGTATGCGATAACGACTGTTCAAGCTATTTTTAGACCTGTGTTAACCAGTCGCTATGCTCTGGCGAGCGACCATGAACCGCGTCAAAATACAGGGTTTGTAAGCGTTCAGTAATAGGGCCTCTGCCACCACAACCAATCGTACGGCCATCCACTTCGCGGATAGGCGTTACCTCTGCTGCCGTGCCGGTAAAGAACGCTTCGTCTGCGACGTAGACTTCATCGCGGGTAATTCTTTTTTCAACGATTTCCAGATCACACTCTTTCGCCAGTTCGAAAATGGTGTCGCGAGTAATGCCTTCTAGCGCGGAAGTCAGATCAGGCGTATACAATTTGCCGTGACGAACGATAAAGATATTTTCGCCACTGCCTTCGGCTACAAAACCTTCGTGATCTAACAACATGGCTTCGTCGTAACCGCAAGAAATAGCTTCTTGCAGCGCTAACATTGAGTTCATATAGTTGCCGTTGGCTTTGGCTTTACACATAACGCTATTGACGTGATTACGCACGTATGAAGAGGTGCGAATTCTAATGCCTTTTTCGATACCATCTTCGCCGAGGTATTTACCCCACTCCCAGGCCGCCACCATAACGTGAACCTTTAGCGCATCGGCACGTATGCCCATGCCTTCTGAGCCGTAAAAACACATCGGCCGTAGATAAGCCGATTGCAATTTATTTCTAGACACCGCTTCGCGTTGAGCCTGATTCAGCGTTTCCTTATCGAAAGGTATTTTCATATTCAAGATATGCGCCGACCTAAATAAGCGGTCGGTGTGGTCTTGCAACCTAAAAATAGACGTGCCAGCGTCCGTTTTATAAGCGCGCGTTCCTTCAAACACGCCCATGCCGTAATGCAAGGTATGCGTTAGCACATGGACTTTAGCTTCGCGCCAATCGACCCATTCGCCGTCCATCCAGATGACGCCATCTCTGTCATCCATTCCCATAATTAACTCCCCATTTATTGATGTAAAACCAGCTTGGTTTTTACCTTA
>JASJGO010000197.1:0-2935 GCA_033791505.1 Cycloclasticus sp. | reverse complement strand
CCAAGGATATTTTTTTAGTAAACCTGTTGATCTGGAAACACTAAAAAATTATCTAGCAGCTGAATAAAAGAGTCCTGTTTGTCATAAACAGTAATTACTGACATAATCCCTTTGATCAATATTTAACCAACCTCAAGTTATTGAATTTTAAAGGAATATAAAATATTCCAAACAAGGAATACGGCAAATGGATCAGCCTGAGCAAAAAAAGTTTGCAGCAAATTTGATCGAACACCTAGTCACAGCAACCTTCGTTTTAGATGATGAAGGTACCGTCATCATATGGAATCATGCCTGTGAAAAAATGACGGGAATCCCTGCCAAAGAAGTTATTGGAACCAAAGAACACTGGCGGGCATTTTATTCACGAAAACGCCTATGTTTAGCTGATGTAGTTGTCCAAAGCCGAACAGTGGAACTGGCTGACCTATACGCCGTTCATGCCCAGCCTTCACTCCACGGCAATGGATATAAAGCTGAAAACTGGTGTGTTATGCCTCGCACCCGATCTAAACTTTATGTTTCAGCCGATGCTGGCCCAATCTACGATGAAGATGGCAAATTAATTGCGGTCGTTCAAACCATACGAGACAGCACCGATTACAAAAAAGCTCAGGCAGCACTTGAAGAATTATCTGTTACTGACGAATTAACCTGTCTTCACAATCGACGGTTTTTTAATGAAAACCTACACATAGAATGGTCTCGCGGTATTAGAAGCCAAGAACCTCTTTCTTTTATCCTCTTAGATATAGATTACTTCAAACAATACAACGACACCTACGGTCATACCTCGGGTGATGAGTGCCTTAAATCTGTCTCTCAAGTTTTACAGCATAGTCTATTGCGAAGCAGCGATATGGCCACTCGTTACGGGGGAGAAGAGTTCGGCCTTCTTCTACCCAATACAACACTTGAGGGTGCCTTTGAGATTGCCAGCCGTGTTCGTTCCGCAATAGAGCGAATGAATATTCCGCATAATACGAATCAGGTAGCTACTCATGTTACCTTAAGTGATGGCATCGCCTGTTTAACCCCCTCGTCAGAAGTTAATCCCACTGAACTAGTCGCATTAGCTGATGAAGCTCTCTACAAAGCTAAAGCACAAGGGCGCAATCAAAGCACATCAATAAACAAATTGGTTAGTACCGACGAGAATTAAGCCATCCGCCTAATTTAAGTTAGCTCCCTATTAAGTAGCTTCCTACAAGTAATGCCGTCACCAAGCTATTAACTGTTTTTTCACCTCTCTTAATCACGTAGAATTCTTTCTCTTTACTCAGACACAAGTGCCACTAACCATGACCTCAGCGGTTACACCGACGGACCAACACACCCCGATGATGCAGCAATACCTGCGCATCAAGGCACAACACCCCAATGAGCTAGTGTTTTACCGTATGGGTGATTTCTATGAACTGTTCTATGACGATGCAAAAAAAGCCTCCCACTTGATGGATGTGACCCTAACGGCACGGGGTAAGTCAGGCGGAAACCCTATTCCAATGGCAGGTATTCCCTACCATTCAGCAGAGGGTTATTTAGCCAAGCTGGTAAAACTTGGGGAGTCTATTGCTATCTGTGAACAAATTGGCGACCCCGCTACCAGTAAAGGGCCTGTGGAACGTCAGGTGGTTCGAATCGTCACTCCTGGCACCATCAGTGATGAAGCACTTTTAGATGAGAGAAGGGATAATATACTCGCTGCTATAGCACACCATAACGACTCATCTGGCATCGCTACTTTTGGCATTTCGACACTGGATATTGGCAGCGGTCGTTTTTTAGTCTTGGAAGTTACCGGTATAGAAAGCCTACAAAGTGAATTACAACGTTTAAGCCCCGCTGAATTGCTTGTAAGCGAAGACTTTCCTGCCACAGAAATCCTTGATAGCTACAAAGGTGTTCGCCGCCGCCAACCCTGGGAGTTTGAGCACGATACAGCCCTACGCCAGCTCACTGATCAATTTGGCACTAAAGATTTAAGCGGGTTTGGTTGTGACCACCTGCCCTTAGCACTCTCCGCTGCAGGCTGCCTGTTGCAATATGCACAGGAAACCCAGCGCACTGCCCTGCCCCACATTCGTACTATCAACCATGAAAATCGTGAAGATAGCGTGATTCTGGATGCTGCGACCCGTCGCAATTTGGAGCTGGACACCAACCTAAACGGCGGGCAAGAAAATACGCTGTTATCCGTTTTTGATAACACGTCTACTGCCATGGGAAGTCGACTGTTATGTCGCTGGATCAATCGCCCATTGCGAAATTTGGAGGCCCTTCAAGGAAGACAGCAAGCTATAGCCGAATTACGTCTCAATTATTGTTATGAAACACTCAATGATGAGTTAAACAACATTGGGGATATGGAAAGAATTCTTGGTCGCGTAGCATTGCGATCTGCCCGCCCTCGGGATTTAACTCGGTTGCGGCAATCTCTGGCAGCACTACCCAGTATTCAATTCATATTATCCGGTTCGGAATCAACTCAGATTCAGCAACTGTTAACCCAGGCGTCAGAATTTCCAGAAACTGTTGATTTGCTTACTCGTGCCGTCATTGATAACCCACCGGTAGTAATTCGTGATGGCGGCGTTATCGCTGAAGGCTATGACGCCGAACTGGATGAGTTAAGGAATATCAGCACCAATGCCGGTCAATTTTTAATTGATTTGGAAGAGCGTGAAAAACAAAACACTGGGATCAGCACCCTAAAGGTGGGATATAACCGTGTTCATGGGTACTACATTGAAATATCTCGCGCCCAATCCGACCAAGCACCCGCTGAATATATTCGCCGGCAGACACTAAAAAATGCTGAGCGATTTATCACCCCAGAACTTAAAGAATTTGAAGATAAAGCCCTGAGTGCCAAAACTCGTGCGCTCACGAGGGAAAAAGCCCTTTATGAAGCACTTGTAGAAACCTTAAACAA
>JASJGO010000196.1:0-14900 GCA_033791505.1 Cycloclasticus sp. | reverse complement strand
TGCCAGCGCATTGCAGTCAAAAGGAATTAAAAAAGGCGACGTGGTGGCGGTACTGGCGCACGAGCATATCGAAGTGTATGAACATTATCACGCGTGTTTAAAGTTAGGTACGCCAAGAGTTGGCATTAACTGGCGCTTTTCGCCAAAAGAAATTCAATACGTCGTCGAAGACGCTGATGTACGGGTCATTTTAGTACAGCACAATTGTATTGAATTAATGGCTGATCTGGTAGAACGGTTCCAGCAAGAAGGGCGTTTGTTGATAGGTTTTGGGGGCGATCATTCCTTGCCGCTAGACTATGAAACGCTGATGGAGTCTCAGCTTGGGTTAACGCCCTCGTTGCCGAGTTTAGCTGAAAAAGACGTTGCGGCTATCAGTTATACCTCGGGTACAACTGGTTCGCCGAAGGGTGTGCTGATATCACAGCAGGGTTTGCGTGAAGCGATGGTACACACGGTATTAAACATCGGTTTAAAGCACGATGACGTCTGGTTTGCGCCGACCTCTTCGGCCTGGATTACCTTTGTACTCGTGTCGATGAATTGTGTTAACGGCATGCCGTCGATTTTGCCGAATGGCGATTTCGATCCGCATCAATTCCTCACCTTTGTGAATCGATACAAGGTAACCGCTACCATTATGGTGCCGCTGATTATGCGTCGCCTGATCGAAATTATAGAAGACGAAGGTATTACCCTGCCAAGCTTACGTTTGATTACCTACGGCTCTTCACCGGCTACACCGCAGTTGATTCGTAAAGCGGATGAAGTGTTTAAATGCGATTTGGCGCAACTATACGGCGCGACTGAGGCGACTGGTGGCTGGATTACCATTATGCAGCCAGAGGATACCCGGAGAGGGCTGGCGGAAGAGCCGCATTTGCTTAAATCGTGTGGACGAGCGTTTCTGCATTTTGACATCGAAATTCGCGAAGAAAAGGGGTCTCTCTGCCCCGTCGATACCGTGGGTGAAGTTTGGCTGAAGTCAGACGCCTTAATGCTCGGTTATTTAGGGCTTAAAGAGCAAACGGCAGAGGCCCTGCAAAATGGTTGGCTACAAACCAACGATATGGGTTATTTGGACGAGGAAGGTTTCCTGTACTTAACGGATCGTAAAAACAACCTCATCATTACCGGTTCTGCGAATGTGTTCCCAAGCATGGTGGAAAATGTACTCGACGAGCACCCACAAATTAAGGAAGTAGCCGTGGTTGGTGTTCCTCATCCGGAATGGGACGAAGCGGTGGTGGCGGTGATTATCCCAACGAAAGAAAGTGAGTTTAATGCCGAAGACGTCATCGCGTTCAGCAAATCTAAAATGGCAACGTTTGAAGTGCCGAAAGCCTTGGTGTTGATTGATGATCTGCCCAAAGGCCTAACGGGTAAAGTGCTTAAAAAAGAGATTCAAGCGATGTTTAAAGATGGGCGATTAACCGTGCCCTGGGATACGAGAGTAGCTTAGTTTTTTGTCTTGGCGATTTTTTCCATTTGCCTGGCGAGGCTAAAATCTCGCTCGGTAATGCCGCCCGCTTCGTGGGTGGTTAGGTCTACGATCACCTTTTTATACACATTAAACCATTCGGGGTGGTGATTGGCTTTTTCTGCCGACAGAGCTGCTTCGGTCATAAAGCCAAAGGCCTGTATAAAATCTGCAAAAATAAACTCGCGCTGAAGTTTGCCATCGACAATACGCCAGGCATCAAATTCGCTGATAAATTCTGCTATTTGTTCGGGTTTTGCTTTGCTTATAGTCATTTGAAAGCCTTCGATTAATTTAAAGTTCGGGCGAATATTATGAGGGTGATGTTGCCGCATTTGCAAACTTATTGAGCGCGCCGGCGACCTTTTTTAAGGCCTCTTCGCAAGCGCTAATATGGTGCCGGCTGGCCAGGTAACTCGGGTCGTTATACGTTAACCAAACCTGATCATCTTCATCTTGCCAAATTAAGGCTTTTTGCGGCAGATCAATGGCTACGGTTTGCTGGCATTGCATTAATGGCGTACCGACTTTTGGGTTGCCGAAAATAACTAACTCGGTGGGCCGCAGCTCTTTACCAACCATAGCGGCGCCTTCGGCGTGATTGATTCGACTAAAAACGGTCATGCCTTTAGCCTTTAACTTTTTCTCAAGGCGGTCGGCGGTGGTACTTACATCGAAAGAACTTTTGACGCTCACCAGCCCGTTATCGGCCATCGCTGCAGGTGAAAGGAATAAAAAGGCGATTAATAAGGGTATTAATTTAAGCATAATGACTCCTGGTTTATGTAGGGCTGATACTAAGGGGCGGATATGTCAGCTTTATGTTGATTAGCGTTATCAATATTGAATTGAGGAACTTGACGGATATCGCCTAAACCACCTTCAGCGATTCTTTTATCCAATTCGTCAACCATCTCTTTAATGTAAACGTTTCTCCAATAAATCCAGTAAGCTTTCCCACCTGCTGTTACCAGAAAGCTGGCCGTAAACGTTAAGTAAGCTTGGTAGATGTGATCTTCAAGCATGCCGGCCTTGTGTGATGCCAAGCAAGACTGAAAGGACATTAATACATCCACCATGGCGCCTGAGAATTTGCTGAGCGCATCAAATGGCAAGTCGGGGTAGTCACGGAGGCCGAGGGTAAAGTGCTCCGCATTATCCATCATGAGCCGACTAGTTTCTTTAAATTCGTTGGCGACATTTTGCCTGCCAGTAGTTTTTATTACGGCGGTATTCGACTTTACTTGAAAGGCCAAAAAGCCAATCGAGGCAACGACGGCAATGGACCCTACTATATCGCTAATGGCACTGATAGCTTCCCAGTTCATAATAACGCTCCTTGTTCAAACGATAAAAGTTTTACCTGGCGTTCAAGTATGTTACTAATTAAGCAGCGGTAGTGTAAATAGACAAACCTATGCTGCTTAATCTACAAAACTATAAAATCATCGATGATAAATTTGAAATCAATCATAACACCCAGCAATAAAACAGTTTGGATAGCGTTCATTATGGCTTGCCTATTGTTTGAGGCGGTCGCTTTGTATTATCAGTATGCACTGAATTTTTTACCGTGCGTGGTTTGCATACACGTGAGAGTTCTATTATTAGGTTTTTTGATACTGTCTATTTTAGGGCTAGTAAGCAGAAGGTTTCTGCTCGCACGCATTGTCATCTTGTTATCGTTACTCACCAGCAGCGCCGCCTTAATCGAACGTTCGTGGCAATTATTGGGCACCGAAAGAGGCTTTATTATGGGTAGCTGTAGTTTTGATTTGGGCTTACCCAGCTGGCTGGCATTAGATAAATGGATGCCGCTTATCTTTAAAGTGCAAGCGGCCTGCGGTTATACGCCAGAGCTTGCTTTTGGCGTTAGCATGGCAGAGCTTCTACTGTTTGTGTTCTGCGCGACGACCCTATTTATGCTGTATTTGTTAACCCTCGTCGCTAAACCGACGCGTTAACGGGTTATTTTAAGGCTTGTTTATAGCGCTTAAAAACTCATCTTTAGTATTAGAGCGGGGGAAAGGGGTGTTTGGTTCTGCTATGTCCAAAAATTGACACAATGGTTCCCATCCTTGTTTAACTTCATACACCAGCAGTTTTTCGGCGGGCACTAGTCGCCGAACCTCTGCGTTGTGTTGCTCATAAACTGAAATACAATGTTGCCGGTCATCAAAGCGGCCACCAAACAAATGATCTGAGATGATGAGTTTTGCCATGATGATTTGTGCCGCGGCTATATCGGAAGTGCCCTTTGGTAGTTGTGGCTCTGTTGCACCGTCGGGGAATGCGCGATCAATAACGGTAAAAATCGTTTCGACAATACTGTCGTACCACGCGTCGGGATCACGAACCGTTAGTAGAACCTTGGCCTGCGGGTAATAGTCGACCAACTCACGCCAAAAATAGGCGCACGGCCAATCGACAAGGGCGCGGTAACCATTGAATAAAGTGGGCCAGTCAGGGTCTTCACCCTTGGCTAGGCCCGTCCAGGTCTCGGCGTGGCCTGGGTGTTTGAATAGGTCGTGCATATGGTAGCACTTTGCATAGCCTAACTGCTCCAGTGCCATTTTGAGCGACAGCGTGCCCGTGCGGCCAAAGCCAGCCCCAATAATTTCTATAGACATGGTGGTTTCCTTAAATACACAAATAGCCCGTCCAAAATAAGTTAATAGTGCAAGTCAAATAATACGCGCCCTGAACATTAGTATCAATTTACTCAGAACTAATTCGGCGCGTTAGCCAAGTCCTCCCGCAGTGTTCGAGAGGCGAGATAGAAATGGCAGGCAGACCAAAACGTAACGGCTGGAATAATGTATAGCAGCGCATAGCGTAGAGACTCTGTGCCCAGGGTTGGTAGTAAATAGTCGCTCAACAAGCCGATAGACCAGGGGCCGAGTCCGAGGCCAATAATGTTCAACACTAAAAACAAAATGGCTGAAGAGGTGGCACGCATACGCTGGCCTACTAAGCCGTGAGTGGTGGCGATGGTGGTGCCTAAATAAACGTTAAATAATGTGCCTGGAACAAAGGCTATTATCAGCGCGGTGTATTGGTTTGATGCAGAGTATACGGCTATCGTGAAGGGTACGCAGATAAGCATCATTACAGCAGAAAGCCATACATACCAACGCTTGTCTCGAGAGGCTAGTTTGTCAGCGAAAAAGCCTCCGAAAAACACCCCAATGGCGCCGAATAAGCCCGATGACATCGCTAGCCAGGTACCCAGTTCGCCAGTGCTCATGCCGTGGCTGCGAATAAAAAATGACGCTAACCAGTTAACCGTGGCGTAAATAACAAAAGCGTTGAGTGAACCGGCGAATACCATATGTCGAAACGAGCGCCTACTCCACAGTAAGTGCAGTACCTGTGAAAAAGGCACCAGCTCGTCAGAGGCTTGTTTGTTCTCCGTTAGACCACGAATAGGCTCTCTTAAGGTGAAACGCACGAGCAAGGCTAGCAAAACGCCTGGAGCGCCAACCACTATAAAGGCAACGCGCCAACCAAAAAACTCATTTAACCAGCCGCCTAATAAGAAGCCGAATAAAATGCCGATATTGACACCGGTTGAATAAAATGACATCGCGCTAGCGCGTTTTTCTGGTGGAAAAATATCCGACACAATTGAATGAGAAGGCGGGCTGCCGCCTGCTTCGCCAACACCCACGCCTACTCGGGCGGCTAACAGCTGGAAGAAATTATGTGTTAATCCGCTAACCGCCGTCATTAAACTCCATAGGCCCAACGATAAAGAAATAATATTTCGTCGGTTAGATCGGTCGGCCCAGCGTGCGATAGGAATACCCGCGATCACGTAAAACAGAGCAAAGGCAAAACCGGTCAATAGACCCAGTTGGCTATCTGATAAAGATAATTCGAGCTTAATCGGTTCCTGCAAAATCGCCAGCAACTGTCGGTCGATGAAGTTGAAACTGTACACAATAGTCAGTAAGACAAGGGCGTAGTTCCTTGCGCCAGCCGTTGAGTAGGGGTTAACGATAGCCGGTTTTTGCTTATCGGCCGTCATGTCGACTGGGTCTGTCATGTTGGGTCCTTATTATTGCTCGGCAATGTGTCCTAAAACGATGCCTTATCTTTGCAATAATATCAAGCAGATCCATTCCCTGATTCGATATTAAATTGTTATTCCATCATTAAGTTCTGTTAGACTTTGAGCAGGCTTGTCGCCTCTGATCTATTTTAAAAGGAATTAATATGGAACATGAACAGCAAACGATCACCACGCACGACTTTCAATTTACCGGTAACGGTAGTGAGTACTTCAGAATCTGGATCGTAAATCTTTGCCTCAGCATCCTTACTTTGGGTGTTTATTCGGCGTGGGCAAAAGTTAGAAATACACAGTATCTGTATGGCAATACGCGTGTCAACGATGCGCCTTTTGAATACCTTGCAGAGCCTGTCAATATATTGAAAGGTCGTTTTATCGCGGTTGCTGTTTTTGTTCTATATAGCGTTATCGGTCAAACCTATCCCGCCCAGCAACCTATTTTTATATTGCTACTGCTGCCCTTTTTGCCCTTGGTCATTGTTCGCTCGATGTGCTTTAGATTGCACAATACAGCCTATCGTAATATTCGTTTTAACTTTAGCGGTCGTTATGGCGAAGCGGCGAGAGTCTTCATTCTGTTGCCGCTACTCGTGCCTTTAACGTTGGGTTTCATCTACCCTTATTGGAAACTGTGCAGTAAAAAGTTCATCGTTAATAACGCTGCTTTTGGCAATACCCCTTTTGCGCTAAATATTAATGCTTCACCATTTTATACCGTGTACTTCAGGTTACTGGGGTTGTTTGTCGTAGTAGGCTTGGCGTTTGTACTTCTTTCTAGCCTGATGCCACAGGCTGGCGTATTTGTTTTGCCGCCGCTAGGGTTCATTTTTTATTGTTTTTTGTTGGCCTATGTTAACGCCGAAATCACCAACCTAGTGTTTAACCATACGAGCTTAGATAAGCACGATTTTCATAGTGAATTACAGGTTAAGCAGCTGTTTTTTATTTATTTAACCAATGGCTTAGCGATTATGTTAAGTCTGGGTCTAATGATCCCCTGGGCGCAAGTTCGCGCACAATGCACCGAGCTTAATGCCGCTGGAAGCATGGATAACTTTGTCGCAGTTACCCAGCAAAAGGTCAGCGCATTGGGAGAAGAGTTTGGCGAAGCTTTTGACCTTGAAATTGGCTTATGACAGAAATTCACGGCTTATTGTCTGATGGAGAGCTGTCCAAGCAGCTAACGGCTCGACTTTACTCTGATAACGGAAAGCTATTTCAAATCGACAGCGAAGATAAACACGTACTCTTTTCAATGGACGGTGTGCTGATTTCTCCCCGTATAGCTAATACGACGCGCTATATCAGCATAGCCGATGGTTTGCGTTTTGAAACCAATGACAACGATGCCGTAGATGAGCTTCAAAAAAAGTGGTATGACGGGGTGATAAACAACTGCCTTCATCGGCTGGAAAGTCATTGGAAGTATGCCGTCGTTACCGTGTTGCTCGTGATTCTGTGCGGCTGGGCTTTTATCCAGTTGGGCTTGCCCGGCTTAGCTAAAAAAATTGCGATGGCAACGCCTTTGAGCATTAATCAGTCGCTCGCTTCAGGCGCCCTTAATGTATTAGATAAATGGGCTCTTTCACCCTCGGAGATCCCCGCGCAACGCAAACGGGAATTATCCACCCTGTTGAAGCAGGTGACTCCCAGTGATTCTGATGCTACATTCCAGCTAATTTTTCGTAAGGGTAATGCGGTGGGGGCTAATGCCTTCGCCTTGCCAAACGGAACGATTGTATTTACCGATGAGATCATCCAGCTAAGTCAGAACGACGACGAGCTGGTGTCGGTAATGGCGCATGAAGTGGGCCACGTCGTGCAACGCCATAGCCTGCGGCGGCTGGTGCAGGATTCGGGTTTGGCTTTTATGTTACTGGCGGTCACTGGAGATGTATCAAGCTCATCCTCATTATTGCTGGCTTTGCCGGCCCTGCTCGTAGAAGCCAATTATTCACAGACTTTTGAAACAGAAGCCGATCAATACGCGCTGGCATATATTCAAAAAAATGCTATTGAAGGCAAGCATTTTTTAAACCTGATGAAGCGCCTGGAAGCCGCGCCAACTAAAAAATCGCCATCAACTAAACCGGTAGAGCAACAGAGCAGCACGCTAGACTATTTCTCATCCCACCCACCCACGCATGAAAGGGTTAAGGCATTTGCAGCCAATTAATAGTTGTTTTATCGGCCGATAATTAATGAGGCTTAGCGGCTAGATTAAATCCACTCATGGCCACTGTTCAAATCACTGGTGGGCAATGACTTTATCGGTAAATAAATAATCTTTAAGCTCTTTGTCGAACCTGGGGTCTTGCCGCCTAATCCACTCCAGTACCATCGCGGCGTGTTCTATTTCTTCGTCTCGATTGTGTGCAAGAATGGCTTTCAATTCTTCATTCTTGCAAGCATCAACGCGTTGGTTGTACCAGTCAACGGCCTCTAGCTCTTCCATCAGCGAAGTGATCGCTCGGTGCATATCTCGGGTTTCGTCGCTCAGTTCGTTAATCGGTTCGTGATAGCCTTCATTTGACATAGTTATATCCTCGTTTAATGGAGTTTGGTTTTAATATTTAGTCATCGTTAATGGTAACGTCGTCCGTAAAACAGGTCAAAATTTAATCTTCATATCCTTTTGAGGCAACAGGGCCTGTCGGTATGCGAATCTTAATACAAAGCCCGCCCTTCTTACGGTTATGTGCGCTAATGCTACCCTGGTGAAGTTCAACCGCACGGCGAGCTATAGCTAAGCCCAAACCATAGCCGGGAGTTTTTACATTCTGTTCATTAGCGTTGACGCGTACAAACGGCTGAAATAGTTGTGGAAGCTCAGCTTCTGATACCCCCTTGCCGTTGTCGCAAATATTAATTTCTACGACGTTTTTTTCATGCTCCAGGCTAATGTCCACCTGGCTAATTTCCGGGGTGTAATAAACAGCATTGCGGATAACGTTTTCAATGGCTCTGCGCAACAGTTCAATGCTGCCGTTTAATAGCACTTCCTTGCTAGGTTTAAAGTTCACTTGCTTCTCCTGGCTATTGGCCTCAAAACGGGCGTCGTTGGCAATCGATTCAACTAAACCATTGATGTCAAAATAATCATTTTCATGATTACCTACATCGGCTTCTAATCGCGATAGCGTTAATAACTCCCCCACCAGTTCATTTAATCGTTGGCTTTCTTTTTCGATACGTTGCATTAGTTCGTTGCTTTTTTGCGGTTGCTGACGGCTCATTTCCACCGCAACCTGAAGCCGTGCAAGAGGCGAACGTAGTTCGTGTGATACGTCGTTTAACAGGCGTTTTTGCGAGGCTATCAGTTGTTGTACTTGCTCGGCCATATGATCAAAATCTTTCGCGAGATCGGTTATTTCATCATTTCTAGCGCCGATAAAGGGCATAACGCGCGTGTCCAGTTTGCCGTCGGCAAAACGGTTGGTGGCCTGACGCAATAAAAGGATCGGGCGTGTGATATACCAGGCCAGTCCCACGCTAAAAAGCAGGCTGCCGATAAACATAATGAGCAGGGGCAACAGAGGTAAATGCATTGGAAAGCCGTTACGCTGGTGCATCGCGGGGTGGTCACGGCGGGGAATGAACAGTAAAAAACGCTCCCCTTGAGGCGATACAACCTGCTGTATGGCGGATTGCTGCGGGTTATTGAGGGCTTCTCGGGCTTTACGAAGCATGATGTCTGATATCGGCCTACCTAATAGGTCAACGCCATCGTCATTAATAATAAACATCGACGAGGGTCGGTTGAAACGCGTGCGTCGACGTTGTAAAAGCTCTTTCAGAGCAAGGGTGCCTTCTTTTTCTAGTACATTGGCGGCCGCGTTGACGCTCATGTCGGCGCGTGGGCTGTTCACCAGCACTTCGAGCTGTTCAATTCGCTCCTGATTGTGTTTCCACACAAGCGTACCGACGGCGGCGCCGGTAATAAGTAAGGTTAGCCAAAAGCCAAAGAAAATTTTCCAGAATAAACGGCCCATCTTAACGATCACCCTCGTCAGGTTCAGTTGACAGCAAATAACCCTGCCCGCGAACGGTAACGA
Source organism: Cycloclasticus sp. (assembly GCA_033791505.1). GTDB lineage: Bacteria > Pseudomonadota > Gammaproteobacteria > Methylococcales > Cycloclasticaceae > Cycloclasticus. The sequence continues at coordinate 5,290 of JASJGO010000196.1, read as the reverse complement.
TGCTGGGGGCGAGCTTATGTTCATTTATTTTTTTGCGGAGGTTACTCATATGCATATCAATACTGCGGTCATATTTTTCCAGCGCTCGGCCCAGCGCTTTTTCCGACAGCGTATTTTTACTGACGATATGTCCGTTTTGCTCCGTCAAGGTATGCAGTAAATTAAACTCCGTGCTCGTCAGGTCGAGTTGTTGGTCGCCGACCAAAGCGCTACGCGATGAAGGGTGAACTTCCAATAAACCAATTCGTATCACCGCGTTGGCGTTTGTCAAAACATGCCCCGCGCCTTCTGTACGCCTTAGCACAGCGCGTAAGCGCGCGAGTAATTCGCGTGGGTTAAAGGGCTTGGGTAGGTAATCATCGGCACCAATTTCCAACCCAACAATACGATCAATGTCATCGCCCTTAGCGGTGAGCATTAGCACCGGTAGACTGGAGTTGCTGCGAATACGTCGCAAGGCTTCAAAACCATCCATGCCGGGCATCATTACGTCCAGCAGCACAGCATCATAAAGCCCCGTTAGCGCCTTCTCCACGCCCGTTTGTCCATCTAAGGCGTGTTCTACGCTAAATCCCTCGGCTTCAAGGTATTCAGTCAGCATGGTCGATAATTCAGCATCATCATCAACGATTAATAGTCGTGTCATAACGGGTTCTTGTTACCAATATAGTGATGAATTCTGGCATAAAAAGCGCGTGGGTAACGTTATCTTTAGTGGTCTTTACAAAAATTTACATACCCTTTACCCTAATTTGCAGTTGTTTTACCCATACTTCTACTCAAGGTAGATAGCACGCAAACTACCGATGAATTTTAATTAAAATGGAGCACGGATATGAAAAAACGTAACTTTATAATCAGCGGTATTTTGGCGGCTAGTCTGCTCACGATGGGCGTGGTGGGACTAGCGCACGCAAAAACCTGCGATGGACGAGGTGGCTCGCAGCGTGGAGATCATGGCGACAAAATGATGAAGATGATGGGGAAGTTGGATCTTAGCGCCGAACAACAAGAAGCCATTCAAAAAATCAGGGACGAACAGGGCAGCAAGAAGAAATCGACTAGAGCTGCCATGCAAGGTATCAAAAAAGCGTTACACGAGCAGACGCGAACTGAAACATTTAACGCAGACGAGGTGCGAAGATTGGCAGATGCCAAAGCAAGAATCGTGGCAGACATGACCGTTCAGCGTATCGAGACCATGTATCGAATACATAAAGAATTAACGCCCGAGCAGACCGCAAAGATGAAAAAAATGAAACAACACAGGCATGGCCATAAGGGTGATTAAAGCGTTACTTTAATCTTTAACTAAATTAAAGGAGTTGGTGTGGCGGGTAGTGATCCGCCGCACTGGCTCCTTTTTGTGTGCGGTTCAAACTGAATTTTTGTCAACGCAACGTTATCGTCATACGAACGATGAGCGATCTATTTTCAAATAATAAAAGCTAAGGTTTTGTCGCGACGACAAGAAAAATGGGGTATTTCTTATCTTCTTTATAAACGGTGTGTGCGGTAAAAAACTGAATATGCTCAAAGCCGTTATCTTCTAAAATGGCTTTTAATGAATCGCGTTCAAAACCGGAATGAAAAACACCTTCGGTGTCTTTTGGGTGAAAACTGCCGTCCTCTTTATCAAGGTCCGCCAAAGCAATCATCGCGCCCGGCTTCAAATGTTCAGAAAAAGTGCGCATTAGTTGCTGAGTATCTTCTATATGGTGCAAGGCCATCGCGCTGATAATCAAATCGAACTTTGTGTTCAAGGGCTCGACGGTAATATCCTGGCAAACGGCCTCTACCTTGCCGTGTAACTCAGGTTTAGCCACCAGCTTATCCAGCATCGCTTCGGAAATGTCTACGGCAACAATTTTATGCACCAATGGTGCAACGTGAGAGCTGATTAAACCAGTACCCGCACCAAAATCCATAACATTCATTTGGCCGTGCAAAGGAACGTGTTCTACTACGGTCGAGCCGACAGCAGAAGAAATGCTTTTGACCATATCATTAGCATCCCAATCTTTAGATTTTTCATTAAATAAGTCTGGCACTTTAATATCCCCCGTTGTTCATTTTAGTTACAACTAAATTATTTCTTTGGGAACTTTAACACAAGCTAGTTCTGCCCCATTATTTCTAAAGCTATAAGCCAGCAATACCAAAAGCATTTCTTAGCGCATAGCCGGTAAGGAAAGCGATAGCGGCCGCTGCGGTACCTGTGAGTAAGGTTTTTAAACCAGATACAAGCGTGGATTTAGAAAACAAAAAGCCTTTAATCGCGCCAATGGAGAAAAACATCATCCCAGCAAGCCCCGTGCTCAGCAAAAACTGTTGCTGGATTTCTATTGTTGGAATAAGAAAGGGAATTAACGGCACCGTTCCAACAGAAATGAAGGCGATAAAGGTTGCGATGGCAGAGCGCCACGGATCAGACGCATTTTTCTGTAAGCCGTGCTCTTCTGTGAGCATGGTTTCAATCCATAAACGCCGATCCTGACAGATTGTATCGACGATGTCCTCGAGGCCATCACCTTTAAACCCTTTTTTCTGAAATATTTGTCGTATTTCCTCGCGTTCACCGCCCGGCACTTTGTCAATATGCTCTTCTTCACTCCGCCTGATGCGTTCGGCAAATTCCATTTCAGCCTTGATCGATTCAAAACTGCTTATCGCCATACTAAAGCCGTCTGCTAACAGGTTTGCAAAACCCATAATTAACGCGATAGAAGAAGGCAGCCCTGCGCCAACGGTACCTGAAACAACGGCAAAAGTGGTAACGCATCCATCAATTCCACCCAGCACGGCATCTGAAATATTTTGCGGTTTGACGGGCCGTTGAAGGCGTTTTTCGATGGCCTCTGGGTGGTGTTCCTGAAGCAGTTTGTTGTAGCTAGTTTTTTTCATTTTATGCGCCGAATAATTAGGGTTCGTGAAAAAACTCATTAGCTGGCAAGCGAGCGAGCTAGAAGCGCACCTCTATGACACCAGTCTTAACAATATACTAGCCATAGATGATCGATACCCCAAGCAATAATGGCGTTAATATGGCCGCGGCCACATTCGTAGCCATAAACACAGGGAAGCCGCCGATGTCAGACGTGTGTTTAATGCTGCCGCTCAGCGAAAACAAAGAAAACGCCATAGGAACTAGGGCAATAAGACCCAAGTTGGGGATAGAGCCATTAATTATAAAAAACAGTATCAAAGAATACGCGGCGATCAGAAAAATGGCATAAACGGCGTTACTTTTTTGTAGACCAAAGGCAATTGGAAACGTCTGGCGGCCCACACTGGCGTCCGCTTTAATATCGGGGTACTGATTTAACAAAAGCAGGTTATTGACCAGAAAAAATGGAACCAGCGAAACGAGCCAGGCGAACAAAGAGTATTCACCCGTTAATATCACGTGTGTACCGAGCACCATCAAAATGCCAAAGCCTAATCCCGGTGCAATTAAGCATAACAAGGGCAGACGGTTAAGCCATTGTGTATAGGTCACTATCAACACCACACCCAGCAAACCAATGGGCAGAATTTGAAGGCCTTGAAGTAGCGCCAGGTAAATGCCGATAGCGATGGTTAGCAATAGCGTTGTTAAGCCGATAATGAGAACCGCAGTAGCCATTTCAGGCTTGCCAGGCAAAGCACCACTACCGCCACTAAAAGGTGTTTTTAGCGTTTTTAAATCAAGCCCACTTTTAAAGTCGTAATACTCATTTAACGTGTTCACACTTATATGGGCGGATATCGCGCCGAGCAAGACGATAAAAAACAGCAAATAATCAATCTGCGGTTGAATTGAAATCGCCGTACTTAAACCCAAAAATACACAAACGGGCGTTAAAACCAGAAACGGAGGGCGAATAGTTTGGAGTATTATTTTTAGTGACATATAAGCCATAGTGTAAAGCTAAGTAGGTGACCAGCGAAGGTGATTAATATTTTTGCAGACAGTGATTGCTCGTAGCGGTCTGGCGAAACAAACACAATGCTACTATTTGGATCATTGTCTGATGGTGGGACGTACTTACCACGATACCAGTTTTTTATTTATTGGTTATCCGTTCCATTTTTAACTCTAACGCTCAGCTAAGGGGCGAAGTGCGCAGCACTTTGTCCCGCTTGAGCGCCTTGTTATGTTTTTTTGCGCTGAACTCTTTCAATTATTGCCAAAATAACACCCCAAACAAAAAAGGCGAACCATACTGTTGCGAAGAGTGGTTTTTCGGCTTGGTAAAGAGTGCTTTCAGTGCCCTCAATTTTTAAAATTAGGCCATTTGGCTTTAATACCTGAGCATTACTAGCCTTGGCAATTATCTCTGATTTTAGATCTTCGCACTCCTTTATACGGTAAGAACCACCTAAGAACAGTTCAATATTTGAGGGCGTGGTTAAAGTAATACGATACCACTCCCTGTCTTTCTTTTGCTGGCAGACTACATTGCTATCAGAGATATTAAGATTATCGGTATTGCTTGGCCTCCAAGTGTACTCTGACCAAGCTAGTGCAATTATGATTAATAGAGCTAGGCCAAAAAGGGCCCACTTATTAAATATAATTCTATTAATCGGTCGCTCCTCTCCACCTTCAGTCAACTACCAAACTCCTGGAAAACATAACGGTTGAGCTCAGCGGCGAACGCAGGCTGGCAAGGCTTTTGCTCCGCAAAAGGCGTGACAGACAAGTGCGTCCGATGGAGTGATTTGTTATGCGCTTGCATTACGCTTCAACATTGCTTTGTGCACCATTGGCAGAAAGAGTAATACAACTGCACTTAGCAGAGCCAGCATAGCTAACACATATGAAACCGACTCCGAAAAGACACTTGAAAATGCAAGCCCCCAAAAAAGCACAACTACTATACAAAGACTACTACCGACTATTAAACGGAATTTCTTCTGCCCAGAACCATAAGCAATCCAAGATATGCCCACAACAACTGAAATTAAAAGAAGAATTTCCCAAATTGGCATTTAGTTTCTCTTTTTACGCATAACGCTCCGGCTCACAGGAGAGGGAGCGCAGCGAGTGATTCCTGTGCAGCCGATTGTTATGCCTCTTCTTGAATTTTGGAAAAATCATAATATGACACAATTTTTTCTAGGTCAGATAAGACGCTAAATGGATCAATTTCCTCAGAATCTAATCGAGATGAATTTTTATAAAGCTTTTCAAAAAAGAAGAAAATAGTCATAATTTTTTCGAGCTTAGGATAGTCATTAATATTCAGGTTGTCAGAAAAAGGTAATTGCCAAAAAAAAAGATCTAATGCACTTATAATCCAAACTA
>JASJGO010000195.1:0-38896 GCA_033791505.1 Cycloclasticus sp. | reverse complement strand
ACATCCGAGTCTTTAAGCCCGTTCGGGTAACCCTGCCCCCTGATCCGCTCGTGGTGGGTCAGCGCCGTTTCAATCGCACCGTGAAACATATTATCGCTAGATTTTAATAGCTCTGCTCCCAGCGTTGTGTGAGTCTTCATGATCTCCAGCTCAGCGACGTCCAATTCACCCGGTTTATTAAGAATTTTTGATGGAATGAGCATTTTGCCCATATCGTGCATCATGCCGCATAAACCCAAATTTCTAAGTTCCTGATTGGCTAAGCCGATGTGACGTCCGAGTACGATTGATAACATGCATACATTTAAACTGTGTTGCGCGGTGTACTCATCCTTCTTTTTTAATTGCGTTAACCATAAGTGCGCATCGGGCGAGTGTAAAATACTGTTAACCGATGAAGCCACCGCATCTTTTGCCAGGCGGGTATCGATTCCGCCACCGTTTTTTACTTTTTGCATGATGTCAGAAACAAGCTGGCCTGTAGCACGGTAATTACTCGTGGCGCGTTGAATTTCTTTCTCAAAAGAGCCCAGTTTTTTTGGCGCCGTACCGACAATAAATGCGCTACCTAGATCTGAGTTCTTGGCCCCAACGCTCAATTTGCTTTGCCGAGTGCGATCTACGTATACGTGGTGACAAAGGCCCCTAACCGTTTGCAGATCACGCTGGGTTCTAAGATTGAAGCCCTGCAATTTGAAAGGAGAATCAAGCCAGGGCCGATCTAGCTTAGCAACGTACATGCCGAGCTGGAGGTTTTCTGCGCGAACATAAGTAAATTCAGACTCCGTAATGTATTTACTTTGTTGTTTGCTAGCTGACTTTATGCCAAATAATTTTAAGATCCATTCAATCATGACGTCTCTATAGTTGTTTAAGAAATTTAACGATCAAATGCGTTAAATCTGAGCAGAGTATAGGTGAGTTTTCAGCGTATTGGCCTGCCCCCCTAAGGAGCCATGAAAAAAATTAGATGCAGTTCACAGTTAATTGATTTTTGTGTCGATTAATGACGACTTCATCATAAAAACTATTTAAAGGGTTAAGGCAATTTTGCCAGTCGATCCCCCCACCTCTCGTCGGTTCGGGGGTAATTTATAAATAACTGTAAATTAACGGCAACTGGAACAGAGTCATTTCTCGTACGAGTTTATATTTTTGAAGAATGCCCGCTATTTAATATACGCCTTAGATTTGCCACCTAAGGCCCGCTGCAAAATTAGCTACAATTAAATCAACATCAACCGTTGCGGTTGGTCAAAACTTACCCTCTTTAGCAGCCCATAAACCTCCATTTAAAAATTACTTTATTGAAAATAACTGTTCGTCTGAAGTATTGCTTATAAAAATATTGAAAAAAATTAATAACGCGTGCATTATTCGAAAAAATTAGTTATTTGGGCATTTTAATGTCGGTATTAACGACATAATTTTAGAGAGATAAGCATATGAAAAACGGAAAACGCTCTTCTGTTAGTTATTTTGAACTGCGCACAACAAAGGGTAACGGCATTGTCATTCACGACAAACGGATAAAAACCAGGCAAGTTGGCAGAATTTGCCTGTACAACGCTGAACGGGATGCCATTGTTCAATATGACGAAGCCATCGTGAGTACAAAATTATTTCCAATCAATGGGGAACAGGCCGAACTATTAGCGAGTCAATTTCAAGATGCCTTTAAAGTGGCGCGTAAGCAATATATTGGCGAACACGGGAAGCCACGACATTTACTAAACGACAAAAAGCAATCTTCCGAAATTGACGCTCTACTGCTTATTGAGGATGAGGATGAGAATGATAACGAGATAGCCGATGACAGTTTTAACGATGATAATGGAGATGACGATTAACTTTAAATAATCAGCCGCTTAGAGAGGACTTAGCGCTAAACATAACGTCTGATAAACGCAATAATTATATTGGTCAAAAATATAAAAAACCGGCCAGGACACCTTAGCCGGTTAAACCATTAACTATTTAAGTTATGACCAATTAGCCTGTTTTCTCCGAGGCCTTTTTATAATCCGTTAGCATTTTTAAAAGATTATCTTTTAAGTTGAGTCTTTTTTTCTTACGACTTTCAAGAAACTCATCTGAAGTCGTCTCTACGCCCTCTTCTATTCTTAGCACCTCATGATCGACCTCGTGGTATTCCTTAAATAACTTCGCAAAATGCGCGTTGCTCATTTTTAGCTTATGAATAGCTTCTTTGTATTCTGGAAGCTCGTGAATTAAATCGTGTTTTTCTCCAAACATTTTATCTCCTAGTTAGCGCAATTAATACAATCGATCACATAGGGAAGCGCCTCTAACCTATCTTGACTAATTTTTTCCCCGCAAGATGAGCAAACATCGTAACGACCCTGTTGTAATTTTAATAAGGCCGTATCTACATTTTGTAACTCTTTTTGAGCCTCTTGCTGAAGGCCAATGAGTACTTCTTCATTTTCCAGCTCTGCCGCTTGTTCTTCAGAATCTATACTTCGGCCAGCGTTAAAATCTCGTTCAACCGCCGCTATTCTCTGTAGCAATTCGGCGCGTTTATCCGATAAGCTTTTCTCAATACCGTTGAGGTTCATCAGTCCATCTCCAGTTAGTGTGTACGTTCATTGTAAACCCAGCCTCGCTTTGTCGTCTTGACCTAGATCAAAAGCATCAACGATTGTAGCCAACCCTCTAGCCGTTTGCCCACACCTTAAAACTGCTGCATAATGCCGTTCGATAAGTAAGCCTTTTACAGATTACAGCCGTAAAATCACCGTCCATTTACATCTCAAACACAAGAGAAATTTTGCAACAATTTGTCTCCATTATTCTTGATTCTGGCCGCGCTGGTTTAGATATGGCTTTATATATTCTGCTGCCTATCATGGTGGTGATGCTTGCCTTTATGAAGTTGCTAGAAGCCAAAGGCATTCTTGCCTGGATATCAAACAGGCTAGCGCCTATATCACACTTTTTTGGCATTCCTGGGCTAGGCATATTCGCAATGATCAAAATATTATTCGTTAGCTTTGCCGCACCCATTCCAACTCTGGTCTTAATGGATACTGGACGCACAACGCGGCGTCATATCGCAGCTACCCTGGCAATGGTAATGACGATGGCGCAAGCCAATGCCTCTTTCCCTTTAACAGCGGTAGGGTTGAATCTTGGCGTTTCCCTCGTCACCTCTTTGCTAGCTGGTCTATGCGCGGCTGCTTTTACTTATTATGTTTTATGCAGGAACTTTAAGGTCGAGAACGACATTGAATGTGCATTTGAAGAAAGCATCAGTGAAGGGAAGAAAAAATCAGTGATGCAAATCCTGAGCGATGGCGGGCAAGAGGGTCTCAAAATTGTTATTAACATGATCCCTGTATTGATTCTCGCCCTATTTTTGGTCAATGTTTTAAAAGCGACCGGCTCAATTACCTTGTTAACGGCCGCCTTAGCCCCGGCGCTTGAGCTTATTGGCCTACCAGAAATAACCGTACTGCCGATTGTTACCAAGTTTATTGCCGGAGGAACCGCCTTTACCGGCGTCACTATCGATTTGATGAATCAGGGTTTAATAACGCCGCAAGAACTAAACCGCATGGCTGGCTTTACCTTAAATTCGTTCGATATTGCGGGCGTCGCTCTATTTGCCTCAATAGGAAAAAGGGTCGGTGGTGTTGTTAGATATTCGGTTTACGGCGCTTTTTTTGGGCTGTTTCTTAAGGGCCTGATGCACTGTCTTATTTTTTAACAACGCTCATCAAAAACCGTCATCCACGCCGTTCAACCATCACTGTTCAGGCAAGTTCAAATCAAACTCAAGTTGCTGTTCCAATTCAAGATCACTATTTTGCATAAAGCCGCTGACCGTAACACCGACCAAACGGACTGCCTGTTTCCCTGCTTCGGTTCGCGACAGTAATTCGATCAACATCGCCTGCATATTAGCCAAATCTTTAATTGGTTCGGATCTACTCAAAGAGCGAGTTACTTGCTGAAAGTTAGCGTATTTCACTTTTAGTGTAAGGGTTCTGGCCTGTAACTGCCTAGCATCCATGTGTTGAAATACTTTTTCTGCTAAGACGTTCAGCTGCTCTATTAGCGCGGGTATATCGTTAATGTCTTCGGCGAAAGTCGTCTCTTTGCCCAATGATTTACGCACCCGCGAACTTCGTACAGGCCGTAGATCGATACCCCTCGCGATATGGTAATAATAATCACCGGACTTACCAAAATTTGCGGTCAAATCAAATGCGCCCCACGCCTTTAAATCGGCCCCAGTTTTAATGCCCAGCCTGTGCATTTTTGCTTCGGTGGCAGGCCCTACACCGTGAAACTTACCGACCGCTAAAGCGACCACAAATTCTGCGCCCTGATCGGGTTTTATGACGTACAAGCCATCCGGCTTATCCACGTCCGAGGCCATTTTGGCGAGAAATTTATTGTACGACACCCCGGCTGAGGCAATCAGCCCCGTTTCGGCTTGAATATCATCTTTAATAGCCTGAGCTATTCGAGTTGCCGATCCTTCCAATATAGTTGCATGGCTAACATCAAGATACGCCTCATCAAGTGATAATGGCTCTACCTCGGTGGCGTAACGCCAGAATATCTCGTGTATTTTTGTCGATACCTCGCGATACGCTTCAAACCTCGTTGGCACAAAAATAGCGTCAGGACACAAGCGGTAGGCTCGCGAACTGGGCATCGCTGAATGAATACCGAATTTTCGCGCCTCGTAACTACACGCGGCAACCACGCCTCTACTATTAGGTTGACCACCCACTACCACAGGTTTACCACGCAATTCAGCTCGGTCGCGCTGCTCGACCGATGCAAAAAACGCATCCATATCAACGTGGATTATTTTGCGCTGCTTTGCCAAACTCATAAACTCCCCGTTAGCACAATAATTTCTTTCCGCTCGTAACAATAAGCAGAAGATTATTTGTTATGATTAAACATTCTAAATCATAAGGAATTCTGCATGACACAAAAAACCAACACCGATCGACCATTCGGTAGCTACTTAACCGCAAAACGCACCATTTTTGATGCGGATATTTGTACGTTCGTTAATGTAGGTGGTTTGCACGAACCTTTATTTATTGATATGGAATACGTTAAAACCAATATGCCACCATCCCATCACCGTCGATTCGCTCCAGGGCCTTTTTTAATGACTATCGCAATGGGTTTAGTCGCCCCACTTTTACTGACCGTACTCGACGATATTTCGAAAACTCAGCCTATAGGTCTAATGAAGGGGATGGTCAATGTAAACGCCGATATTAAAATGCCGGGGTATGCAGGGGATACGATGCAAGTTGAGTTGATCCCACGAATCACCTCTATTACCAAATCAGGTAATATTATGCTAGCTTTACAACATATTATGCGGAACCAGGACGATATTATTATCGTTGATTTTATTGAAACACTGATGCTGGGGCCAGCCCAGAAAAATGCTGAATAACTGTCGGCCTTGATTTAAATAGCCGCCTACATTTTAGGCCCTGTTTCTTCTAACATTAACTGTTTAAATTCTTCGGCCGTTACCGGCTTACTAAAGAGATAACCCTGTAAAAGATCACAGCCTATTTCCTGTAAATACGTGGCCTGTTTGGTTGTTTCAATACCCTCTGCCACCAATGTTAAGCGTAAGCTTTTACCCAAACCAATGATGGCTATAATGATCGCCTCGCTATCTTCATCGCCAGGAATATTTTCAACAAAAGAGCGGTCTATTTTAAGCGTATCAATCGACATACGATGCAAATAACTAAGAGACGAATAGCCAGTGCCAAAATCATCAATCGCTAATCTTAACCCTAGATCCGCTAAACCTTTGAGAGTGTTCATAGTCACTGGATTATGCTCTACAAGCATGCTTTCAGTGAGTTCAAGTTCCAGCCAGCCAGCCAGGGTCCAGTTTGTATCGACTCAGACAGTCGGCGATATAACTAACGAGTTCAGTATCGCCTAATTGATGGGCAGACATATTAATTGACATCCGTAACGAATCCCATCCGTTCGCGTTCCATTTCGCCAATTGCGCACAAGCCGTTTCTATTACCCAACGGCCAACAGGTTTAATGAGGCCAGTTTCTTCGAGTAGAGGAATAAAGTCGTTGGGTAACACTAACTCGCCGTCGGTCTTTCGCCAACGTAGTAGTGCTTCACATCCCCCGATTTGAACAAATGCTGCATCATACTGGGGCTGGTAATGCAGTTCGAACTCCTCTTTTACCATCGCTTTGCGCAGATCAGCTTCCAGCTTCATCTTTTTTTCGGCATGAATATTCATTTCAGGCGAGTAAAAGGCTGTGGTGTTTCGTCCCAAATCTTTGGCGCGGTACATGGCGGTATCGGCGTGCTTTAACAAACTGTCTACATCTTCCCCATCATTTGGATAGAGACTGACGCCGATACTGGCACCGGTATGCAAAATGTTATTCCGAACATTAAATGGTTGGCTCATCAACTTGACGATTTTTTCGGCTACTTTTCCGGCGTATTCACTGTTTTGTATATTTTCAAGAATAATGACAAATTCGTCACCCCCCAGCCGATACACTACATCTTCCATTCGCTTGTTTTCTTGCAGATTCAGGCCAATTTGAATCAATAACTGATCACCTATTGTGTGCCCCAATGTGTCATTGATCGCCTTGAAGTGATCCAGGTCCATGAAGAGAATCGCAGTTTGGTAATGATGCCTTGCGGATCGAGCTATCGTGACGTTCAGATCTTCTTTTAAACTAAACCGGTTTCGCAAGCCAGTGAGCGGGTCATGTTGCGATAAGTGGCGCAACTTTGTCTGCGCCATTTCACGTTCGTTTATCGATGCCGCTAGAACCATGCTGGTGACGGCCAGAAAATTGGCATAAAGCCATAGCAGGGTCAGACTCTCAAATGAAGAGCCTTGCGAAAAAATCCCCCGCCCATAAATGATGTTGAGCAAAGCCACGCCGGCAACAACCAATACCGCTGATGTTGCTCCTAGCATACCAAAGCGCATGGCTGCCCAGATGAGGATAGGGAATGTTATAAAGGCGAGTGGTTTCGGATTATCAAACAAAAAAACCTGATTGCCGAACACAAACTGTGTCACCAGCATTAGCGTCAACAAGAGGACGACTATTTCGACGCCCCTGCCCCTCTCATACGCTTTTTCTTTATGTAAACTCCAACTGAGTAGTAGGGGCGTAAAGATTAGAACCCCCATGGCATCACCCATCCACCAACTCAACCATGCATAAGCAAAATAATTCCACGAAATGACCTCGAAATAGGCCAGGCTATAAGTGCCAACAGTAGCACTAAGCATAGTACTCAGACCCGCCGCCAGTAACACCAGTAACATAACGTCCCGAACTGAGCGGAGTTCTCGGTGAAAGCCAACTTTGCGTAACAGACATACAGCCACAATAGCTTCCATAGTATTGCCAATTGCTACCGTCAAGGCCGCCAGCAGGGGTATGTCTGTTGTGGCATTAACAGCAAGCGCAGCAAAAAAAACCCAGGGCCAAAATCTTAAGCCAAGCACCAGTAACGCAAAAAGCGCTAAACCACTAGGCGGCCAAATTAAGGTAATATTATTTGTTACAACCGTGAACGTCAGCCCGAGTTTCGCCACGAGAAAATAGATAACGGCCAGCATCGGCCCTTTCCACCAAAAGGAACGTCCGACGTCAGAAATAGATAACGCTCGTAAATTAGTCATGCCGCGGTATGTGGGCCCTTTTACCTGGTATTAAAATCCATCCAATATATTAATAAACCGCTATATTGCTGGCACCCAGACGTACTTCCGTGGTCTCTCGCAGAAACATCTTATAAATAAATATAGCAGGTTTTAAAAATTGTGCATGACACTGGATTTTTGTCGCCAGTACTTAGCTTGTATGGTGTGCAGGGAACTGTTCAATCATTTCTATTTTGTTTTATATAAGGATTTTTATATTTAATATAAACTGGCTATTACTTTATGGAGCATAATCGAAGTGCATACCCTGATACTCCACATTTTGATCATCTTAATCGCTGCTCGTGTGATGGGTGAAATAGCGACCTTACTGGGAGCCCCAGGCGTAATTGGGGAACTCATTGCAGGCATTCTGATTGGCCCAAGCTTGTTCGGCTGGGTTCAACCCAGTGATGCAATTCTCATTCTGGCGGAGATCGGTGTCATCTTACTGCTGTTTGAAGTAGGGCTGGAAACGGATATCAGCAAACTCTTAAATACCGGTGGAAAAGCCGTTACTGTCGCCCTTGGTGGTTTTATAGCACCCTTAGTGATGGGGTTTGCTGCTGCCCATTACCTGTTTGATCAATCCATACTGATTTCTCTATTTATTGGCGGTACCTTAACCGCTACCAGCATAGGTATTACCGCGCGTACGCTAATGGACGTTCACCAGCAAAATAGCGCAGAAGGCCAAATAACCCTGGGGGCTGCGGTTCTGGATGACGTTCTCGGTGTCATTTTACTGGCGTTGCTATACGAATTTTCGGTATCCGGAGAGGTCAACTGGATCAATGCCTCGAAGGTATTTGCTTTCGTTGCGTTCTTCTTCCTGATGGCTCCCATCATGGCAAAATTGCTGTCCCATCTTATAAGTCACCTGGATCAGCGCATCGACAACCCCGGGTTAATACCCGTTACTATTGTCTCATTGGTGTTGTTTTTTGCCTGGCTCGCACACTGGTTTGGAGCGCCTGAGCTATTAGGTGGTTTTGCAGCGGGTTTGGCGCTTTCACGACGGTTTTTTCTGCCCTTCGGTTTATCCATTAAAACCAATGCTGACTTTTCGCAAAAAATAGAAAGCCAGATGAAACCGATCATACAGCTCTTTACACCCATATTTTTTGTGGCCATTGGGCTTTCTCTCGACCTTCGTCAAGTAGACTGGAGCTCGCCCATGTTTTGGGCTTTCTCACTGTCACTGCTTGTTATTGCCATCGTAGGTAAATTTACAGGCGCTTTGCTGATAAAAGAGCCGTTCCCCAGGAAAATTGTTATCGGCATGGCGATGGTGCCGCGCGGCGAAGTCGGTTTGATCTTTGCAGGCCTGGGCAGCGCCGCTGGCGTGTTTACAGATAACATTTATACTTCCATGATTATGGTGGTGCTCTACACCAGCCTGCTTTCTCCGTATTGGATAAAGCTTTATTACCGGAAATTTACCGCACCTCAGACGGATTGAACGGCTTAGCCGCCCCCTAGACACCTGTTTTATCGAACTTAGTACTTAATGAAGCTTTAGACGAGACTTTTTTGACCGACTTGTTAGCCAATTGGCCAATACAGTCAGTATTTCACGAGGGTAGCCATATAAACTGACTCGGTGCATTTGATAAAGCGATTTATAAAATAGCCTCGCCAAAAGTCCCTCTATGTTTAAGCTACCAGACCATTTCCCCAACAGATTACCCATTAATCGCCCCACTGCTGTCACATTACCGAAATTAACTAACGATCCATAATCAATGTATTTATATGTTGGCAGGGATTTTCCCGCGAGACGGTTTTTCATTGATTTGAGTAATAGATTAGCCTGTTGATGCGCGGCTTGCGCCCTTGGCGGAACAAAACCTTCCGCGCCGTCCATAGGGCAACTGGCACAATCACCAAACGCAAAAATATTTTCATTTTGCGTGGTTTGCAGACTGGTTTTTACCAATAACTGATTAATGCGGTTAGTTTCAAGGCCCTGTATGTTGGCTAAAAAATCAGCTGCTTTAATACCTGCGGCCCAAACCATCGTTTCTGCTGCAATAAATACCCCACTTTGTAACTTAAACCCTTTATCAGTGGCCTCTACGACGCGCTCGTTGACCATTACGCTGATGTTCATTTTTTGAAGTTCTAGCAACGCAGCCTCGGATAGACCTTCTGTAAGCGCGGGAAGCACTTTGTTTGAAGCCTCTATAATTGTTATTTTAATATCTCTGCTCGCGTCTATTTGATCAAACCCATACGCGACAAGCTGACGCGTTGCACCCATTAATTCTGCCGCAAGCTCTATACCCGTCGCGCCTGCACCAGCAATGGCGATATGCAACTCCCCTTCGCGCAAGGGTGCTGTCCGTGTTTGAGCTTTAAGCATTTTTCTCAATAAGTACTGCTGAAAATCGTTAGCCTGTTGTAATGAGTCCAAGAACAGGCAATGTTCCACAACCCCTGGGATATTAAAATGATGACTGACGCTTCCAATCGCTAAAATCAATGTGTCGAAATGAAACCGTCTTTGAGGAATGATCTCAATACCCTTCTCATCCAGCGTTGCTGCAACTAATATTGTTCGCCCTGCGCAATCAACACCCTCCAGGCGTCCTAAACGAAAGTGGTAACCGTTTAGTAGTGCGTGTTCTATATACTCCATTTCTTCAACCGAAGTGTTCAGCGTTCCTGCCGCCACTTCGTGTAACAAGGGCTTCCATAAATGCGTCAGTTTAAGATCGACCAACATAATGTTTGCTCGTTGAACTTTACCAAGAGAATTGCCTAACTTTTTAGCTAATTCAGCACCACCTGCGCCGCCGCCAACGATTATGATTTGATGTAAAGCTGCTGCATCTTGCATAATAGGAACTCGCTTTTTTAGATGCATGAATTGTGCACCAGAAGTTTAAAAAAAACGAGGAAAAACGCAGTACTGTCGTCTGATTCAGGCGGGTGCACATGCTTCATCATCGATCGCAACATGATATAGTCATTCCCCCTACACCGGAGCAACCCTATGATGAGATTGACTATTGTTTTTTTTAGCTCATTACTGTTACTAGTTGCCACGCCCCTATACGCCGATAAAGCGCTTAAGGACTCACTGAACACATTGTCCAGCTCCGGTACTTTGCACGCCGCATTTTCAACTCAACGTTTTTACGACACAACCACCTCTGGCTTCGTTTGGAACGAGTTCATGTTGGCAGAATTGAATCAAGCCATAGAACAGAGTGAGACACATGGGCTGATGCCGAGCGACTATCACCAGCGTGATTTATTAGCGGATCATTTAAGTCACGCTGAGCGAGACATATTAGCCACAGATGCCTACCTTAGTCTAGCTGGGCACTTGCTAGGCGGAAAACTAAACCCCGTGTCGATGGAGCCCACATGGACTGTTAAAGGGCGTGAGCGCGATTTAGTGGGTTACCTGAAAATCAGTTTGCAAGATAAATCTATCGCCTACTCCCTTGAACAATTAGCCCCACAGCAAACGAGCTATCGCGCTTTACGTGACTCGCTGTCAGTTAATCGATCTATGACGGTTGCAGATGAACAGGAAGGAATACCGGCGGGCGTCCTGCTAAAACCCTCTATGCGCGACCCTCGGGTGATTCAGCTACGTCGTCGAATACAGCTAATCGAAAATAGTAAGGCCACCGACGAAGACGAATTATATGATGAGCCACTCATTCACGCCGTTAAACGTTTCCAAAAAAGCAACAACCTGGAGACTGACGGCGTGGTTGGAACGGCTACATTAGCTGCTCTAAATCGTAGCCCGCAAGACCGTATTAATCAGATCAGGGTCAACCTTGAGCGTTGGCGCTGGCTACCTGATGACTTAGGCCCACGGCATATTTTAGTGAATATTGCCAACTACCAGCTAAACGCTAATGGGTCAGATAATAACTCTCAGCAACATGAAGTAGTCGTTGGTAAAACATACCGTCAAACGCCCGTTTTTTCCGCCACTATGAGCTATGTTGTTTTAAATCCGTGGTGGGAAACTCCCAATAAATTAGCGCGCCAAGATTTGCTACCTAAATTTCAAAAAGACCCCAGTGTAGTTAGCAAACTCGGTTATCAGATTATCGATAATACAGGCATTATTCTAAATAACGACGAAATTGACTGGAGCAAATATAGTAGCAAACACTTCCCTTTCCGCGTTCGTCAGCAACCTGGAACGCAAAATGCCATGGGACAAGTAAAATTAATCTTCCCAAATAAACATGACGTCTATTTACACGACACCCCTGCACGAGATTTATTCAACAAAACCCGGCGTGATTTTTCATCTGGTTGTATACGTGTTAAAAACCCCATCGATTTAGTACAATGGGCCCTGAAAAACAACCCGGAATGGTCACTAGAAAAAATTAACGAGCTACTTGAAAGCGGCAAAGAAACTATTATTAATCTTAAGTCTCGTATTCCGGTGCACCTTATCTACTTAACCGTTATCGCCGACACTGAAGCGCAAAACATACGGTTTATCGACGATATTTATGCACGAGACGAACGAGTACTGAACGCTTTAAACATCCCTCCCGAACATATAGCAACCCCATGAAAATCGTACTGTTTATAACAACATTACTGACTGCTGCGTACTCTTTCGCAGCGTCCAATAATACATTTAACCCAGGTTTTTCAAGTTTCAAGATAACTGTACAGGGTGTAGATAATTACTACGAAGTGCTAGCGATATCTGCAATGCCTAAGGAGACTCTGCACATTAAGTCATCTACCGATACGAGTATTTCTGTCGTGGCTGGCTCATTAAAAAAGAAAACTAATAATCGCTGGGAATGGACGGCACCCACTAAGAGTGGCCTTTACCCCGTCGTTATCAGCCCATCAACAGGCAAAAGTATGACTCTGAATGTGTTTGTCTTACGTCCTGCCTCAGATATTAAAAAAGGCAAGCTGGATGGTTATCATATCGGCCCATACCCCAGTAAACCTTTTAAGAACTTAGCCGCCTATCACACCCCCAGGGGATACCTGGAAGTTACCCGAGCAAACAAACATACCTTAGTTTCACCACATTTCACCTTGGAGCAGTTTCTATGTAAGCTTCCTGCTGTTAACGGCAAAAAATTTATCGTCCTAACTACGACCCTAATTTTGAAGTTAGAACGTATTTTGCAGGCCGTAAATAATGGCGGATATAACGCAGAAAGTTTATATATTATGAGCGGTTATCGCACACCTTTCTACAATAGGTCCATCGGCAGCAAACGTCATTCTCGTCATATTTATGGGGATGCCGCCGACATATATATCGATGTTGCACCGGAAGATGGTGTAATCGATGACTTAAATAAAGATGGCAAAATAAACCGTCAAGATGCAGCCGTACTCTATGATCTTATAGAGCGTCTTAGCCGACAACAGGGCTGGGGCATGGGTGGCTTAGGCGAATATGAGGCTACCTCTACTCATGGCCCTTTCGTTCATGTAGACTCACGCGGCTACCGGGCACGCTGGGGTAAACCATCGGCTACGTATTAGGTAACCGTAGATAAAAAATGATGAGTTTACCCGCGTGACGAGAAGAATTTATTCTTCATTTTTAAAAAATATTTTTGACTGATTTCGCCCGGACTCTTTACACACGTAAAGCGCCTTATCAGATTGTTCCAACCATGCCTGATAGGACTTGCAATCTTCCGTTAGTTCCGAAATCCCCAAACTGATGGTAATTTTTATTTTAAATTCTTCATACTCAACGACTTCCATTTCAATTCGCTGGCGCAGTCGTTCGGTGAACACCAGCGCATTCGCAGAACAGGTATCAGGCAGTATCACCGCAAATTCTTCGCCGCCGTAACGCCCTGCTATATCTGACTTCCTCATCATTTCTTTTAGCAGTTTAGAGGTTCTACGAATAACCTCATCACCCGCTTGATGTCCGTAGGTGTCATTTACTTTTTTAAAATGATCAATATCAAACATGACCACACTGCAAGGGTGCTTATTTCGTTTAACGCGATGAAACTCTTTTTCTAAGTCGCTTTCCCAGGCACCGCGATTATTAAGCTGGGTTAAATGATCTGTTTTACTTAAAATTTCCAGTTTTTTATTAGCATCTTCAAGCTTCATTTTATTAACGGCTATATCGGTCACATCGTAAATCAACACGCCGATTTGATGCACCTCGTTATCGCTTGATTGCAAAGGAATCAAGGTCATATTTTGATACATATAATCCGCAGAGCCAGTAATCGGGCGGTAATTTTTGAATTTAAACAGGTAAGGGCGTTGCTCCCATACAGTAAAACTACTATTTTTTAATAAAAAAACAGATTCGGCCTTTTGTTTAAACCAGTTTTCTGGAATAGAAGGAAAGATAGAAAATAAATTTTTATCTTTTATCAGCGATGTAGGTACTCCACTGTGATTTTCCAGAAAAGAATTCCAGATGATCACCTGGTATTGACGATCCAATACCATTAGACCAACGTCTAGAGATTGCATCATCTCCATCATCCAATGGATATCTTTAATATTGACTTGCCCGAGAGCTATTTCATTGTCCATTTGTTTTAGTGCTATTCATAACGATTAAAGTAAAAAGGAAACTCGGTCATTAAGCGCATCAATTGAATCTTCGGTTATCAATAACAAAAGGTCGCAATTAATATTCTTATTTTCTATTTTATAGCCCATTTCAATGGCTAAAATTTGCTGCCACTTGGTAGAAGCCCCCTGCAAAATATCATCAAAATGAATATGCTGCCCAATAACTTTTGGATGCCCTAAACTAAACGTGATGTCTAGCTGATCTGATATTCCGTTTAAGCATGCGTTACATAAAACACTTGAGATATCCATTAATAATTCGAGCTGAGCGGCTTCGGTATCAACTCCTTCATATTGCATTAAGTCAGCCATATCGGCGTAACTTGTTTCATTAAAAACGAGTAGTGCTTCCCCTGCTATACCTGAGCCGATAAACCCCTGGCAGACGGCAGATATTTTTTCATCGGCCTTAATGTGTTGAATGACCATTTGTAATTCTTTCATCTCAATATGACGTACATTTGGGATCGGCATAACGACGTAAACGCCTAAAAATCGAGCTAATAAATCGGCCGCGCGCCCCATAGCAACATTCGCGAGTTCCTGGTAACAGTCGTCTAGATCAAGGCTTTTTTTATCATCCGGAGTAGTAATTTTAATCGGCTCGGCGACCTTTTCGCGTGTTTCAAAAACGACCCCATAGCGATTTAAAATTTCTTCGATTAAACCACCGTCTATTGGTTTTTTTACGAACTCCAAAGCACCAAGTTTTTTTACACGCGCCCTTGCCTCGGGTTGAATATCACCTGAAACAACGATGGTTAATGTCGGCAGGTCCTCTTTTAAAATAACGTCTAATGTTTGATAGCCGTCCATAACCGGCATATTTAAATCAAGGAACAAAATATCGCCTTTACCTTTACGTATAAGGTCAAGCGCCTCCACTCCATTGCCGGCAAAGTTCAGCTCCATACCCCACTTTTCTGGTAGTGCGCGCGCCATTTGTTTACGTGCAAAACTAGAGTCATCGCAAATGAGTACGGTAGTTGTCATGCTGACCTTTTGTTAACTGTTTATTAGATAAATTGGAATTAATGTTGACAATCGTTACTAATAATATAGCAGTGCTCTCTAATTTAACTAAACTGTTTTACAAAACCGCTAAATAATAGCTTTTTCTATCGGTAATCCTGCGTTCTTCCATTCGGGGTAACCGTCCTGCAAACGCCTCACCTGGAAGCCATTTTTGCGTAACAACCTGACCGCTTCAAACGCTAATACACAATAAGGTCCCCGACAATATGCCACGACCTGCTGTTTTGGATCAAACGTAGCGATATGCTTCTCTAGATTGGACAGGGGTACGTTGATCGCACCAGGAATATGCCCCGCAATATATTCCTCTGATGGCCTAACATCAAGAACGGTGACTGACCCTTCAGTTGCTCGTAGCATTAGTTCTTCGCGGGAAATCGGTTCCATGCTGTCTTTACTTGTGAGATAAGTGCTCGCCAGGTGATCAACTTCTTCCAGATATTTCACCGCTACGTTTCTTAAACTCACGACCAGGCCGAATACGTCATCGCCATTAAGTCGATAATACACGCGTTGCCCCTCTTTTCGCGAGGCCACCAACCCAGCGTGTCGTAACTGCTGTAGGTGCTGAGAAGTATTAGCTACACTTAGCTCCATTACACCGGCAAGGTCTTCTACCGAATAGTCACGCTGCGCCAAAAACTCCAGCATCTCCAGCCTGTTAGCGCTGGCCATTGCTTTTGCAACCTGGGCGAATTGTTCAAATAGACTTTTTTTAAATGTAGCCATGCTTTTCGTATCCATTAATCTGTCACTCATAGCATTCAAGTAATTACTTGAATACTACCATAACCTGCCGTATGGTGATCAAAAGAATCATATTGAAGAGCCCTTTTTATGTCACTATCAGACTTCATTACCGAACACGAGATAGCCGTTCGCCTGAGTTTCTTTTTCGCGACCTTCGGTCTAGTGGCTGCGTGGGAAATCATTGCGCCACGCCGAGCGCTAACCGTTTCCAAGGCCGTGCGCTGGGTAAATAACCTCGGTTTGGTGTTTCTCAACACCCTCGTTTTACGTCTTCTTTTTCCTGCCGCCGCGGTAGGTGTAGCGGTTTTTGTCAGCGAAAACAATTGGGGATTACTTAATCATTTCCAGCTTTCATTTTCGCTGGCTGTGCTGCTTTCAATAGTGGCAATGGATCTCATTATATATTTACAACACCTCCTATTGCACGCAGCTCCCACTCTGTGGCGATTACACCGGGTACACCACGCAGACCCAGACTATGACGTCACCACCGGCTCACGTTTTCATCCGATCGAAATTATCCTTTCTATGTTGATAAAGTTCGCCACTATCGCGGCATTAGGCCCGCCAATCGTAGCGGTCGTTATTTTTGAAGTCGTATTGAACGCAATGGCCATGTTTAACCACGGTAACATTCGTTTGCCACTCGCCCTAGACCGCGTCTTGCGACTTATTGTCGTAACACCTGATATGCATCGCGTCCATCACTCCGTGGAGGACAACGAGGCGAATAGTAACTTTGGTTTTAATCTATCTATCTGGGACCACCTGTTTGGGACATATATCGATCAGCCGCGCGATGGACACGAAAATATGACTATTGGAATTCATAAATACCACGAAGCGAAACAGGTCAGCTGGTTACCGGGTATGTTAACCCTGCCCTTCATCGGTAAAGTTTCAGGTTATGCTATTAATCGTCGAGAGTGGAGCAAACGCAAAGATAGTTAAAGTTACTCGCATAAAACTTATCGATTGCGATAACAACGTACAAATCCAGGATCTATTCCTGGGTAAAACTTTTCGTTATAGCCGATAAATCCCTTTGATTATCATCACGCTACTTCATTAGGCTTGCTGACTTATTAAAATTGATAACCAGGGCTTGATTGCGAAATGTTCACTTCTTCCTCGCTCATCTCGATCGATACATCTGCAAACAACGGCGTTGAAAGGTAACGTTCGCCTGTATCCGGCAGCATACAAAGAATAGCCGAACCTTCGGCTGCGGTTTCTGCGATTTTTAAAGCCCCAGCCAGGGTAGCACCTGCAGAAATGCCGACAAAAATACCTTCTTTTAGCGCAAGGTCTTTTGCACACTGGATCGCGAACTTGCCGTCTATTGGAATAATTTGATCAATACGAGAACCGTCTACAACTTCTGAGGTAAGTTTTGGAATAAAGTCTGGCGTCCAGCCCTGCAATGGATGAGGCGTCCAGCTTGGATGACTGGTATTTTCAGTTTGTGAAATACCGCTACCGAGTAACGCTGCATTAATGGGTTCACAAACAATGATTTTGGTCTGCGGGCTTTTTTCTTTTAGTACACTGGAAACACCGTTTAATGTACCGCCCGTGCCATAGCCCGTTACCCAATAATCCAAGGGAATATCAGAAAAATCTTCTAAAATCTCCTCAGCCGTCGTCTTCCTATGCATTTCAGCATTTGCTGGATTTTCAAATTGTTTGGACTGCCACCAGCCGTGTTTTTCTGCCAGCTCTTCGGCCTTTTTGACCATCCCAGTACCTTTTTGTGCAGCCGGTGTTAACACCACTTTGGCACCTAAAAAACGCATTAATTTTCGACGCTCAACGCTAAAGCTTTCCGCCATTGTTACGACCAATGGATAACCTTTTTGCGCGCAAACCATCGCTAAACCAATGCCCGTGTTACCGCTAGTCGCCTCTACCACGGTTTGCCCTGGTTTTAATTCGCCGCGGCGCTCGGCATCTTCTATGACACCTAACGCCAGTCTATCTTTAACAGATCCCATCGGGTTAAAGGCTTCAATTTTGGCGAAAATATTCACGTCTTTCGGGCCTAATTTATTGATGCGGACGACCGGTGTATGACCGATTGTTTCTAAAATATTTTGATAACGTTTCCCCATTTCAATCTCCTTATTTTTAATGTGTCTCAATCAGACAGACACTCGACTAGCCGCTATTAATTTATCGCCAATTTCAATTACTTCGTTGACCAAATCGTCGGCGTGCCGCCAATCTGTTCTCGCACCAACAAAACACGGACGAATAACCAACTTATCGCCTACCATGGTGGTACTAGGAATATTTACGCCATTTTTTATAAGTTGTCGATGAATGCGTTTATTCAGTTCATTGAGGTCATTAGACCGCTTATTAATATAGCGAAAACAACAGATCGACAAGGTGGGTTCGAGAACCAGCTCTAAATTAGGGTGTTGTTTTGCCTGTTCCGCCACCCGTCTGGCCATCGCATTATGTCGACAAACGCGAGCCCTTAAACCTTCTTTACCAATTTCACGAAGCAATGCCCAAACGACCGTTCCTCGTGCTGGGGCCGATAACTCAACACCCAGGTCATGATAAGGAACCCCAACGCTATCCATTGAATTTTCAATCTGCTCTATATCAACGGTTGATGTATCAATATAATCCGCGCTACCCTGGGTAAACGTATGCTGCAGAGCCTTGTAGTGGCGTACAAACGTTGCGCCTATGCCTACGGGCGCGCCAAGCCATTTATGTGGGTCAACCGTTATCGAATCCGCCAGAGTTAACCCTTTGTAGAGGTCATGTACTACTGGATCCAGTGTGCCTGGCAAACCATAGGCACCGTCTACATGAAACCAGATGCCGTTCTCGCGTGCTATTTCACCCATCTCTTGTAATGGGTCGATAGAGCCTGTATTGGTTGTACCTGCATTGGCAACAATGGCGACCGGCACGGCGTCGTTATGCTTATCCTCTAATAGCTGCTTGTAAAGTGCCTCGGGACACATCCGCATCCTATTATCAACAGCAATATGCACGACTGAATTTCTCCCCATGCCTAATACTGCCGCCGAGCGATGCACCGTATGATGACTTTGTGTCGTTGCATAAATTTTACAGGCGCGTTGCAATCCATCTCTAGCCGGATCCATACCTAATCGTTCAAACGCCCATTGCCTCGCAGCACCTAAACCAAGCAAATTTGCGACCGACCCACCGCTGCTATACACACCTTGCATACCCGCTGGTAAGCCAAACATTTCCGCCAGCCATTGCAGTGACAAAGCTTCCAAGTGATTAAACGCCGTTATCCCGATGCGTTGTGGCGATGCAACCGCCCCCGCTAAGCTTGCAAGTGTGCCAACAGACGTCGCCCCTGTGGTAATGAACGAGGTGCAGCCGGGCTTAGGAATTTGCGAACCATTCGGTATGACGTGGCTAGCCAGTTCAGCGATAACACGTTCAGCGCCGATACCCTGCTCTGGCACCGGGCCATCCAAAGCTGCCCGCCAGCGCTCGACATTAACCATGGCGTCTGGCTGTTCAAAGTGTTGATACTGTTCTAAAGATTCACTCAATTGACTTAGAAGTTGTGGAAGCCGCCCACACTCTGCTAGCTCGTCATACATAAAAACCGCCGCTAAATTAATGTTTATTAATTTTATAACTCAACTTCCATACTTTACACCCGTTGGACAAGATTTAAATTTTTCAATGCGCCATAGGCCACAACGTTCAGTAAACTTGACACAAAAAAGACTTTAACCGAACATTTATTATAATTTCTCTGTTAAATAAGAATACTTTAAATATTGCGTTGCAATATTTAAAGTATAATTTAACTGTCCGTTTCTTTAAAAACAACCCTTAATATCATGTTGAATTATTTTTCACTGCTTCATTCAATGAAGCCTGGTTTCGCTATCATTTTAATGCTTGTCTTTAGCAGCAGTTTTTCCGCTGAAGACAATTTAGATTTTATGGTCTTATCCGCTTCAAAGAGTTTTGCTAATGGCTACACATTGGTAGCGGTAACGGGCGATATACACGAAGAATTTAAGGGTAAAGTCGCATACTTAGGCGTAGCTAAAAAAACAGATTCAGGCGCTGTTTGGAAAGCCGGATACTTTGGTTACTACCCGAAACAGGATGATGGTAGTTACCACGAAGACCATAGGCTTAGAGGGTCGTTGAGCTATACATCCAAACTGGATGGCTGGACGTTGATGCACCGTTCTCGGGTTGAATATAGAATGGGGCAGACACCTAATGGTTTTCGTTATCGACCCGCCTTAGAGTTATCCAGGGTATTATCTACCGCCAAGAATAACTTTATTCCATACATCGAAGTTGAACCTTTTTATGACTTCAGGGCCGATAAAATAACCTTATCGCTGCTAACCGCAGGGGTGAAATGGCCCGTTAGTTCAAATATCATTCTCAATATCGGGCATATGAATGTCTTTTTAGCCGAAGACAACCGACACGTTAAAGGCCCCATTTTAGGCATCCATATCAAATTGTAAAAAGCCCCAGAAATCTGAGGCTTTTTACGAAACTCAAGATGACTAACAGTCTACTTAAAAGGTAATTACAAACCCTTCAATACACTCTAAGCCTTCTGCAGGATAAGAATTAATGCTGTCCTGTTGGTGTACGTAAAACTAATCCATCCAACTCTGCCGTGGCTGTAATTTGACAAGCAAGGCGCGAGCTTTCGTCGCGGCTATCGGTCAAATCTAACATTGAGTCTTCTGTTTCGCCCATCGGCTCAAGCTTATCTTTCCACGCAGCATCAACATGTACGTGGCAGGTTGCACAAGCGCATACACCACCACAGTCTCCATCGATACCAGGTATCATATTATCGACAGCGGCGTCCATCAGGTTGCTACCTACTTCAACTTCGACCTCGCGGCTTGCGCCATTAATTTCAATATAGGTTACTTTAATCATTATTTTCTCTCTGTAAATTAATTAGATTTAATACCATTTTTCGCAAACAAATATCCACTCAAGCCTTATTCTTCAACCAGTTCTTTCGCGGCTATTGTTACATCTTTCAAGCGCTCAACTGAAACATCCAAACCCTTGGTCAGTATGTTTTTCCCCGCAACAAACTCAGCTGGGGAGTTAATCGTATCAACAGCAAGCAAACGACCTTCTCGCAAATAAAACACGGCAAATGAACGACTATCAGGTTCGCCTCGCACGACCGTTTGGTCGTATCCCATATTGATCCCGACCGTTTGCAGTTTTACGTCGTATTGATCCGACCAGAACCACGGCACCTGGGCATAAGGTTTATCTTTTTCGCAAATGCTTGCCGCGACGGTTTTGCCTTGTTCAATCGCATTATGTACCGACTCGAGGCGCATACGGCGCTGATAAAATGGATTCGGGTGATTAGTACAATCGCCTACTGCATAGATATTAGCGACCGATGTTCGACAATACTCATCAACTGTTATGCCATTGTCGCAGGCAATACCAGCTGATTCCGCCAACTCGACATTCGGCAATAAACCAATGCCAACCACCACCATATCAGCCAGTACCCGCTGACCCTTATTCGTTATCAGGGCCGCAACATTAGCCCCTTCATCTTCAATCGACTCTAACAAGGTATCGCAATGTATCGACACTCCAGCTTGCTGGTGTATTGATTGAAAAAACCCACCGACTTCTGGGCAAGCCACTCTGGCCAATAAGGTAGGTTGTGCTTCTAATACGGTAACGTCCAGGCCGTGCTTGGCAGCTATCGCCGCTGTTTCAAGACCAATATAGCCACCGCCGACTACCGCCAAACGCGTACCTACGGCAAACTTGCTTTGCATTGCCTCGACGTCGCCGAGTGTTCGCAAATAATGCACCGCTGGGTGATTTGCACCCGAGCAATTTAAACGACGAACTCGGCCACCCGTGGCAAATATCAAATGGTCATATGATAGTTTCAAACCACTTTCTAATGATATTTGTTGCGCCGTTGTACCAATCGACACGACCGTTTCTCCGAGCAAACATTCAACATTAATCTTCTCGTAAAACGCGGCGGGCTTAATGAATAAGCGCTCCTTAGGCATTTCACCCGCGAGATAAGCTTTTGATAACGGTGGTCGTTGGTAAGGCAGGTCAGGTTCATCGCCGATCAGCACGATCCGTCCGCTAAACCCTTCTCGGCGCAAACTGACCACCGTTTGCGCACCGGCCTGTCCGCCACCAATAATGACAGCTGTTTCATTCATATCTTATGCTTTCCGCTTATTTAAGATTAATTCGCACTGGCAATGAATTATATCCTCGCAATACCACGGAATGCGCGCGAACGGGCTCACCCACCACTTCGATACACGCCGTTGGCCAAAGTTTAAGCAGTTCTTCCCATAACACGCGTACTTGCATTTCAGCCAGTCTATTACCCACACAGCGGTGGATACCAAAACCAAATGAAATATGCTGACGCGGACGTTTGCGATCAATAATAAATTCTTCAGGGTTCTCAATCATATCCGTATCGCGGTTAGCCGATACGTACCACAACATGACCTTGTCGCCTTTGCGGATCAATTTTCCGCCAATTTCAATATCTTCGGTGGCAGTTCTTCGCATAGAGGCTAACGGCGTCTGCCAACGAATAATTTCAGACACCATAGAGTCAACCAGCTTAGGGTTATCACACAGTTTCTGATACTGATCGGGGTTTTGATTTAACGCTAATATACTACCCGTCATACTATTACGCGTCGTATCGTTACCACCAACGATCAACAACACTAAATTGCCCAGGAATTCATTCGGCGTCATATTTCTAGTCGCTTCCGAGTGCGCTAGCATGGAGATAAGGTCAGGCTTGGGTTCTGCATTGACGCGCTCATTCCATAAACCGGTAAATACCGCTAAGCATTCTGCCATTTGCTCGAATTTATACTCTTCAGAAACATAATCGTCTGCACCCGGCATCGCCGATACAGCGTCTGACCAATGAGTCAACTTGCGTCTATCATCCCAGGGGAAATCGAACAAGGTGGCGAGCATCTGCGTGGTCAGTTCAATGGAGACTCGCTGAACAAAATCAAACGTTTCTCCGACCGGTAATTCACTCAGAATTTTTCTTGAACGCGTGCGTATCGTCTGCTCCAGATTTGCCAAATTTTCTGGCGAAACAATCGGGCTGACCGTTTTACGTTGCGCGTCATGCTTCGGCGGGTCCATCGCAATAAACATTTCCGCGCCAAGCCCAAGGTTACCGTCTTGAATGGTGATGCCACCATTGCTCGTATCCGATGAAAATGCCTTGGTATTCATCTCAACTTCTATGATGTCTTTATATTTACTAATGGACCAATAAGGACCAAACTCGCTGTCCTTACAATAATGAATCGGATCTTCTTTACGTAAGCGTTCAAAATATGGCCACATGGTATTACTGCTAAACAATTCTGAATTTGCCACATCAATGTCTTCGAGTGGAATGGCATTTACCGCTTGCCTTACTTCATCGCTTACCGTTGAATCAATGATTTTCTTTTGCGTTACGCTCATGACTATTTTTCCTCTACATTAAAATATGTTGTCGAACAAATTGATTTAAACCAATAACCCAGCCGGGTGTATAGAAAAAATACACTATTTACAGCTTGATTAAGCTTACCTAACGTTCGTTATACTAGCGTACACGTCTGCTAAAAAAAAGCCTTTTCATAGCGAAATGTTAAAAAAAACTGAAATTTAAGATCAATCTTCCTGAAAATAACTCATCAGGCAATCAAAATGTGTTGCGATCATATCGTCGTAAAAAAGAATATCCGCTTGTAAAGCGCCGATAGAGAACCCACCTGCTTCAATTCACAGCACGTCTTATTGCTTAGCCTAAACTCAATGTTAGCTTTGCCAGATAATCGTAATGCGGCCCTTGCTTGACCATTTCAAAGTCAAAACCGTTTGCTTGCGCCGCGTCCTGTAACAGCTCTTCTGATACATACAGCCAATTAAATGGCTCACCGCTGATATTTTTATACGATAGCTTAAATACGACTTCTCCGTGATATTTATCGTTTATATCAATCAAGTAAGAGCCGTCCTCTTCTTCAAACATATAGATGAGGTCGGAGCTGTCTAATAAGATTTGGCCCTTGGGCGCTAACAGTCTTTTGGCGTGACTAAAAAACTCATCGAAGCCGTCCAGAGTTTGCACCAGGCCAATACCGTTCATTAAAAACATCAGGGTATCAAACTGACCTTCCGTGTAATCATAAAAGTCGGTGAGTTGTACATTTTTAAGGCCCCGTTTACGCATCACTTCAACCGATGCTGGGGAAACGTCAATGGCGGTGACGTCTAAGCCCTGTTGCTGCAAATACAGGCTGTGCGAACCAGCACCTGCACCGACGTCCAGCACCTTACCTCGAGCTTGCTGTAGCGCAATTTGCTCTAACTCCGGACATTGTTCATATGATCTAAAAAAGTAACTGGGTGCAAGCGTGTCGTCTTCCGCTATATCCATTTTTACTTCGATAGGCACGTCTTCGCCCTTTTGTAAATAATCCAGCAGCGCTGAACCGATCGGGTCTTTGCTGCCGTCTATCAGCATAGCCTTAGTTTCCTGCTTGTTGCGCAGTGGCTACCAAAGGGCCTAATGAACGAACATAGGCGACGAGCGCATCTAGTTCGGCGCCTTTAATATTGGCAAAGGAAGGCATTATAAAACCGCCTTTTTGAATGACCTCTTTCATTTCATCCATCAACAAGGTCGAACTCGTTAAGTCAAAAAATAGACTGAATTTACCGCTGCCGTCTGCGCCATGACAGGCCGCACACGCTTGCGCGTATATTTCTGCGCCATTAGCACCCACCCTGGGTTGATAATCGTTGGCAAAACTGGCTGTTGAAAATACTACTAACAATAGTACCGCTATTCTCATTTAATGCTCTCCTTGTTGAGATTCTTGCTTCTTTCTCTTCTTTTCCAACCGATGTTGCTCGATTACGTGTTCCATTTCACCACCAATATGCGCTTCACCGCGCTGTTTGGCCAATTCTATTTGATGCTGACGTTCAATATAACGTGCTTTTTGCTCTTCGTCTTTTTTATCAAAACAATGGTGACAACTAATACCCTGCTGGTAATGCTGGTGCAGCTTGTCTTGTTCTGTAATTGGCATTCTGCAACCGAAACATTGATCGTAAAGGCCTTTTTCTAAGTGATGGTCAACTGACACGCGGTTATCAAACACGAAACACTCGCCTTCCCACAGTGTTTCCT
Source organism: Cycloclasticus sp. (assembly GCA_033791505.1). Classification (GTDB taxonomy): domain Bacteria; phylum Pseudomonadota; class Gammaproteobacteria; order Methylococcales; family Cycloclasticaceae; genus Cycloclasticus. Next base: position 13,571 of record JASJGO010000195.1, on the reverse strand, counting down.
CTACCGGCACTTCTTCCAGATATTTTAGAATGCCGCCTTCAAGGTGATACACCTCGTCAAAACCCTGCTGCTTAAGATAAGCGGTGGATTTTTCGCAGCGGATACCACCCGTACAGTACATCGCCACTTTTTTATGTTTTGACGCATCCAGGTTTTGTTTAACGTAATCGGGGAATTCTCGAAAGGTTTCTGTATTCGGGTTAACCGCACCTTTAAACGCGCCTATCGCTACTTCGTAGTCATTTCGCGTATCCACTAATAAAACATCTGGATCGCTAATCAGCGCGTTCCAATCTTTTGCTTTCACGTAGCTGCCGACGATATGATTAGGGTCGATATCTTCCACGCCCATCGTAACGATTTCTTTTTTTAACTTAACCTTGGTACGGTTAAACGGCTGAACGTCCACGTACGACTCTTTATGCACCAGACTCGCAAAGGCTTCCTGCCCCCTCAACCAATCGAGCAAATGATCCACCGCCTGACGTTTGCCAGCGATGGTGCCATTAATGCCCTCGGCGGCGAGTAGCAAGGTGCCTTTAATACCGTGATGGTTCATCAGCTTGAGTAAAGGCTGTTTTAGAGAGGTGTAATTATCCAAACGGACAAAATGGTAGAGCGCACAAACAACGTAGTCTTGATCTTTCATAGCTTTCCTTCTGTTAGCTGGCTGGAACGTAAATCCAGTGCCTAATGCGGCATTGTAACAAATAGGCTAAGCGGGCTGAACGTTAAAACCTATGCGGCATAGTCCTTCAGGGTTATTTCTTGATTTAGATCATCATCGCTCAAATACATTTCGCCGTCTTGAATATTACATTGCAAATCCATCGTGCGTTTAATCATCGACTCGACACCGTCTGCGCCGATATGAAACACCTTGAGGTTTCTAAAGCGCTTTAAATTCGCCTCTTGTTGCTGCCACCAAACCGTCGCTTTACCTACGTGGTAAGTGTAAATAATCACCTGCTTAGCGCGCCCACAAGCCTTACGGATTCTCTTTTCATCCGGCTGCCCCAGTTCAACCCACAGCTCAATTTCACCGGTCAACGATTTTTGCCAAAGCTCCGGCTCATCATCGGTACTCAAGCCCTTGGTAAAGCAAAGCCGCTCGTGAGCATTCGCCATAAAAGCGATTAACCGAACCATAAACCGAAAATCATTCTCCGAAGGGTGTTGCGCCACCGTTAATTCATGCAGCTGATAATAGTGTGAATCCATATTGGCAATATTAAGAGACACTTTATTGATCGTAGAGCTAATGGCCATAGGTTGATGTGAAATTAATTGGATTTTGTAACGGTAATCCCTCTTTTGATTTCCCAGAGGAAAGAATGGTTTATTGTAGAGCTTTCAAGTGGGCTTGTCTGAGTATGTTTTATAAGTGGGTTTCACAATCATCGCAAAATCAACAAATATGCCCTCTCGATTTGCCTCGCCCTTTATCGCGTTAGCAATTAGTTGTTTTTCGGAATAGAGAGCGCGTTGTTTTAAAGCTGAATTAAAGTCGCTGTATCACTCCAATGAAACTTATACCCTCAAGGGGCACTCGTGCCCTGCGGGTGGAGCGTAGCGAGTTTATAAGCACATGGATGTGCTGTAGTAGAGCAATGCAGGAGCAATTGCCGAGCGCGAAGCCGAAAAATGACTGATTGTTGCGATCAGGGTTCCCTTTTCTTTGGTTCGTTTCTTTTAGTCGAATGGGCGGATGTCTTTTATCCGCATTAATGAGACTTATGCCCTTAGGTGATGGGCATACAAAAGAAATGAACACCCTCGCGGCTACGAAAATACTTAATCTTTAATTATCATATTAGCCTCTCCCCATTATTTTTATGAGTTAAATTTCGTGTTGACATTAAAGAAACAATGTGCAAAATTGACGCATCGCAACATTAAATAAGGCGCATATAATGAAACCCATCGATGAAGTAAAAGCCAAGACCCAAGAGACCATCGCCCACACTGTCGAGCTAAACGAAGCCGTAGCTCACGGGGCTGTTAAGGCAACAGAAGAAGTTGGTGTTTTTTATAAAAGGATTATTGAAGGAAAGCCAACCGACCTTTACCACATCTCCAATGCCTTCATAAAAATTGCTGCAAACAATATTGCTGCTGCGAAACAATGTTTCAAATCTTTTTACGTTTGATGCTGGTGTGTTTTAAAGTTCTGTCTTGAAACGCAGTAAAAGGGGCGTTAAATCAAAAATACTACCGCTCTAGGTACATTTAGTTCCCTTAATCGCGCTTAAAATGATGAATTATTTCGGGTCAGTGTACGCGTTGCTTTAAGCTGAATTGAAGTAGCTGTATCGCTTCAATAAAACTTATACCCTCAAGGGGCACTAGTGCCCTGTGGGTAGAGCGAAGCGAGTATATAAGACATGGATGTGCTGTAGTAGAGCAGTACACGCCTACAAGGATGTAGGCGGTAGAACGACTCAGGAGACAAAGTCGAGGAGCAATTGCCGAGCGCGCACCCGAAATCATTTATTATTTTGCGATTGGGTGCCTTTTTCTTTGGTTCGTTTCTTTTAGTCGAATAGGCGGATGTCTGTTATCCGCATTTATGAGATTTATATCTTTAGGTGATGGGAAAGCAAAAGAAATGAACTCCCTCGCGGCAGCGAAAACACTCTAACATATCAGCTACTACCAATAGATATTACTATAGTCAGCTACTACACGACAACATAGAACACCCCACCTTATGCTTCGCCCAATCCGGTCTTTTTTGATTCAGCTGTTCATGCTCTGGTTGTTCGTCATAAGGGCGTCTTAACACCTCCAACAACTCGTTAACCATAGAATGATCACCCTGTTCTGATTTATCAATCGCTAATTGCGCCAGATAATTCCGCAATACGTATTTTGGATTAACGCCATTCATCAAGGCGCTGCGTTGCTCTTTTGTTATCGGGTCTTGCTGGCTTCTTTTGGCGTACGCGACAAGCCACGTGGTTAATGCGTCTTGCGCTTTGCCTTCCATTACTTCCGGATAAAATGCCGGCCTTAGTTGATCTATTGCCGCCTGACTATCGAATGATTCTTTGTCTACGGGCACGCCTGCTAATCGCCTGAAGAATATCGTCATATCTGTTTCGTGCAAGCCAAAGAACGCGAGTAATTGTTTAATTAACTCGCCGTCATCATCTTTGACCAACGACAGGCCGAGCTTTTTACTCATCATCGATTGCCACTGTCTGGCGTATTGATCCGCGTAGTTATTCAATGCTTGCTCTAAGGGTGCCACTTCCTCAATCAATGGGTAAATAGCATTAGCTAGCTGGTATAAGTTCCAATGCGCTATTTGCGCTTGTTGACCGAACGCGTACCGGTGGTTCGTGGCGTCGGTGGTATTGGGCGTCCAGTCTGGGTCGTACGGCTCTAACCAGCCGTAGGGGCCGTAATCAATCGTCAGCCCAAGTATCGACATATTGTCGGTATTCATCACGCCGTGTACAAAACCCACGCGCATCCAGCCCACCAGCATATCGCAGGTGCTGGCACAAATTTCTTCGAACCATTTAATGTAGGTCTCTTTGCTCGGCTCTGGCAGATGCGGAAAGTCGGTGCTAATCGTGTAATCGGCAAACTGTTTTAACAGGCCAACGTCTTGTTGCGCGTAGTATTGAAAGTGTCCAAAGCGCGTAAATGAAGGCGCTAAACGGCAGACCACTGCACCGGGTTCTGGCGCTGGATTGCCGTTGTACATGACGTCGCGCACCACTTGTTCGCCGGTGGTAACGAGGCTTAAAGCGCGGGTCGTTGGAACGCCCAGGTGATACATCGCTTCACTACACAAAAACTCTCTGATGGACGAACGGAGTACCGCTAAACCATCGGCAGTTCTGGAGTACGGCGTTGGCCCCGCGCCTTTTAATTGCAGCGCCCATCGTTTGCCCTGTTTATTGATGATTTCGCCCAGGTTAATGGCCCGTCCATCGCCCAATTGCCCCGCCCAGTTGCCAAATTGATGACCGCCATAACACGTTGCATAAGACTGCATGCCATCAAGTTGTTCATTACCTGAGAAAGTATTAAGAAATTGCTCTGATTGGCAATCTTCTTCGGATAAATCGAGTAGTGCCGCGGCTTCTTTCGAGTACGCCACCAATAAGGGCGCGTGCATTTTTTTGGGTGTCGTCCAGGAGAAACAGGCACCTTGTACCTGCCGCGGGTAGTTTTGCGTTATTTGATCGGCCGGTAATTGACTTACAAAACGATTATCGAAGTTTAATGCCTGTTTATTCATAGTGTTCCGTTATTGCTGGGTGTTAAGTCGGCGAATACAAAGCCGTTACGCTCGACTATTTCGCCCGATACGATATCAATCGGGCGACTAAACATGGGACCATCGTAGGTAAAACTATGGAACTCGCCATTTTCGCCGCAGGGGTCAACGCCTTCGGGCAAGTCGGTTAAAAACTCTTGATCAAATTCGCGTCCGACAAAGCTGGCGGATAATTGCTTTGGGTCAACACAGGTAATTCGTGTTTTCAGCCCACCGCTTAACATCGCCTGCGCTAATTCATCGGTGGGTATTTTCCAGAGTGGAAAGAGTGGCTGCAGCCCTGTTGTTTTTAAATTATCTTCGCGATACTGACGGATATCTTCTAGATACAAGTCACCGAAAGCCATATGCGTAATGTCCTGACCTTCGATAGATTTAAAAAAATCGTTCATCGCCTGGTTATAGGCTTCGTTACTGCACGGATGCGGGATATTGATGATATGTAAGGCTAAGCTTGCGGCCTGAGCCTGCTGTTCTAACAGGGTGACCCGGACGGCGTGCATGGCGACGCGTTGGTGGGTTTGGTTGACCGTTGTAACCAGGCCAACTAATTCGATACCGGGATCTTGCTGTAACTGGTAAAGCGTCCACGCGCTATCTTTGCCTGAACTCCACGACAATAAGGTACGTTTTTTTTGCACGCTTTATAGTTGTTCGACGACGTGCTCAAACACGACAATTTTTTGCCGCACGTCCTCTGGTATTAATGAAGCTCGCTGCTGCACAAAGTCGAACCAGACCATCACGCCCTTACTCGTAACAACCGGCTTATCCTCGCCCTTGCGATAAATATCCGCCAGAATCGTCGCGCTCTTATTGCCAATTTTGCTTATCCGAGTACGCACTTCCAGTGCAGCGGGGTAATGCACCTGTTGTATATAAGAACACTGTATATCGGCAATAACCCATCCCGATTCCATGCCGACGATGAGCGGCATATTCATCACATCTTCACAATACGCGACGCGACCCGATTCAATATAACGAACAAATTGAACGCCATTGATATGCCCAAAGATATCGGCATCGCCCCATCTTACGGAAATAGGAAAAATATGTGAAAAATGCGCTTTGCTCATTACCACCTCAGTAGATTAAAAAGTTTTTCGTCGTAACATCATTATAAGCCGATACGCTTTTAAACGAATTCGACTAGCCTAGCATATCTCCATCCACGGACTGCTCAAAGTGAGCTTTATTAAAAATTGAATTCAGTACCTACTCGTTTATTTTCAGTAATAAGCAGACAGCTACTTGACGCCCCGCTCGACTTCACCTTGTTTATTAAGCACGCGCTTTACGATTTTTCCCGCCGCATTTTTTGGTAAGGCGTCTAAAAATTTAACTTTCCTGGGAACCTCGTAACTACCCAGGTACTGACGACACCAGCCGCGAATATCGGATGATTCGGCCTCGAAACCTTCTTTTAATACGATATAGGCGACGGGAATTTCACCGTGCAGATCGTCTGGCTCGCCGATGACAGCGGCCTCTAGCACCGCTTCAAATTGATATAATACTTCTTCGATGATTCGTGGATACACGTTCATGCCATTGACAATAACCATGTCCTTTTTTCGATCGAGTATGCTGAAATAACCATCTTCATCTTGATTGCCTAAATCACCGGTTAAGAACCAGTCGCCGAGAAATGTTTCCGCCGTTTCAACAGGTAAATTCCAATAGCCCTTCATCACGCTATCACCGCGAACGGCTATTTCACCGATTTTACCCAATGGCATTTCATTACCTTGTTCATCGACTATTTTCATTTCAACATTAGGTATGGGTAAACCAACTGTTCCAACTTTTCTGGTGCCGCCTATTGGGTTGACGCAGGTAACGGGCGAACACTCGGTCGGACCATCACCTTCATAAATAGGGGTGTTAAATTTCTTTTCAAAGCGGTTAAGCACGTCTACCGGCATCGACGCGCCACCCGAAATACACATTCGAATTGAATCAAAGCGGCTAGCTTTATCGTCGTTGGTATTGAGCATTACGTTATACATACTGGGCACACCAAGAAAGACAGTTGACTTTGTTTTTTCTATAATATTCAACAAGTTGTCAGACTCGAACTTTGGTATCGGCACAAAACAACAACCGTGTGTTAGCGGCGTCAACATGCCCACCGTGGCAGCAAACGCATGAAACATAGGCAAAACCAACGCGATCACGTCTTTTTTCGCGACCCAGTTCATCGCCACAAAGACACTAGCGGTATTTGTTACCAGGTTTAGATGCGTTAGCATCGCCCCTTTAGGGTGTCCGGTTGTACCCGATGTATACAAAATCGCCACCAGGTCATTATCGGCATCGATATCTAATTCTGGCGGCATGCCATCATTATTGAAGGCCGCGTCCCAATCCGTAGATTTTTCGCGTTCCGCGCTGATACAGAGGGTAAATAAGGGGCTTTGAAGCAGGCTGATAGTCACCTCAACATTTGCTTCAAAGGTGTCGTGATAAATAAGCCCAGAGACCTCTGAATTCTCCATCACGTAGGCAATCTCAGTTGGTTTTTGCAACAAGTTAATAGGTACTACGACGGCACCGGCTTTAACAATACCCATATAGGCGATCGCAAATTGTGCGCTATTGATGCAGTACAATGCTATTCTGTCGCCCTTAGTGACGCCTTTTTCTATTAAACCAACGGCCAATTTATCGGAGGCTACTTTGAGTTCTGAAAATGTATATTTTTTTTCATTGTCAAGAATCGCCGTTACATCAGAAAATTGATCGGCCGCGTTATTGAAAGCCTGTATTAAAGATAGTTTAGAGTTCATTCGATCAGTCTCTTTATAGATTTTATTGAATAACCTTTATTGAACAAATTAACGACTGGCAAAAAGCCATTAATTGGCACTGTCTAGCGATAAAATTTAGCTAAGGGGCGTTAATATACCGTACGGGCTGATCGGCTTGATAGTTGTCGGCCTGGCTACTTAACGATAGTTAAAACAGGTTTTTTCTTTTTAACTTCCGGCTTTTTATCTTCAGGCTCAGTGGGTATGTCCTCGTCAAAACGCTCATCAAACATCATGCCTTTACCATTCTCTTTAGCATAAACGGCTAACACTGCATTGATCGGTACGTATAGGTTTTCAGAAATACCAGAAAACCTCGCTGAGAAAGATACCGCGTCATTATCTAAAAGCCAATGCTGAACTGCATTAGGGTGCGTATTTAGAATAATTTTACCGTCAGATATATAAGCTGTCGGAACCTCGACGCTGGTAAACTTTGCGTCCACCAGCAGGTAAGGCGTTAAACCATTATCAACAATCCATTCGTGTAAGGCTCGAATTAAATAGGGCTTTAACGGGTTCATTAGTAATAACTAAGAGGCCAATAAAGCGTGACTTTCCATCATGTCGCGCTCTTCAGTACTCAGACTATTCTGGAAAGCTTCGCGCTTCGTTACCCGATTGGTGTAATCGATAATGGCGCTGGCTTCTTTCGGCAATTCTATTCCGTAGAATGGAAGGCGCCACAAAAGCGGGGCTAATACGCCATCTACCAGTGTAAACTCATCGCTTAGGAAGTGTTTATTTGCTTCAAATAACGGGATAGCCGCTATTAAATTTTCTCTGAGCAGTTTTTTTGCTTTCGCAGCTTTCTTCTCACCCGCGTTGATTATATCGTCCAGTAATGTATACCAGTCTTGATCTATCCGATGAATCAACAGACGCGAACGAGCTCTTGATACTGGATCAATAGGATATAGCGGAGGGTGCGGAAAGCGTTCATCTAGATACTCCATAATGATTCTGGAGTTAAATAATGATAAATCTCTGTCTATCAGGATAGGTAAGGTTCCGTATGGATTGAGCTCTTGTAAATCTTCAGGAAACTCTTTCCCGTCAACGTACTCAATTTCTGCTGATGCGCTTTTTTCATTTAAAATAAACCGAGCTCTGTGGCTATAGTGGCACAGTGGGTCAGCAAAAAGCGTCATGATTGATTTTCTATTTAGTACGTTTATCATCGTTGTATCCGATTTGTTAGAAACATAAAAGCCTTATGTTAATACACAAGGCTTTCAAAGTATGAAAGGCACCTTTTAGTGAATGTCTTTCCAGTATTCTTTTTTGAGCAAGTAGAAAATAACTATCATTAGTAAAATAAATGCTAATACTTTCCAACCGAGCTTTTGACGTTCCATTTTAGCTGGCTCACCCATGTAGACCATAAAGTTCACCAGGTCATTCATCGCTTGATCAAATTCTTTTTCATTCATTCGACCTGGTTGGGCAATTTCTAATCTATCTATCACTGTTCTGCTGGATCCATCACCAGAGACGACTTCCTTATAGACCGCCTTTTGCAAGCCTTGAAGATCAGACAATACGTGAGGCATACCTACTTTTGGAAACAGGGCATTATCAACGCCGAAAGGGCGCGACTCATCTATATAGAAACTTTTAAGATAGGTGTACAACCAATCTGCGCCGCGTGAACGAGCGATTAATGATAAATCAGGTGGGTTTACACCAAACCATTTTTCCGCGTCCTTAGGTCGCATCGAAATAGTCATACCATCAAAAATTTTCTCACCCGTGAACATCAGGTTAAGCTCAACCAGTTCTGGAGAAATAGCCAGATCTTCGGCCATTCTTGAGTACCTGAGCTGCTTGGCAGAGTGACAACTTAAGCAATAATTGACAAAGTATTTTGCCCCTCGCTGTAACGAAGCCTCGTTACCCAGATCAATCGTCGCTGTTTGCAGCGCAATCTGCCCACCTGCCGCGAACGCTTGTGATGAAAACAGTACCAATAAAAATAGAATTAACTTTTTCATTTGTCCTCTACCCTCTCTGGAACATGTTTATCCTGGCCTATATTGGAATAAAAAGGCATTAATAAGAAAAACGCAAAATATACCAATGTGAAGAATCTAGAGAACCAGGTTCCCACCGTCGTCACAGGTTGCATACCAAAATAGCCCAAACCGATAAAGCTAATAACAAAGGCGATGATAGCGGCTTTGAAAACTGGGCCTCTATAGCGTATTGATTTATTCACACCTCTATCTAACCAGGGTAATAAGAACAGAACGATAATCGCACCAGCCATCGCTAACACTCCGCCGAACTTGTCCGGCACCGCCCTTAGCACGGCATAAAACGGTGTAAAGTACCAAACAGGAGCGATATGCTCAGGTGTTTTCAACGGGTCGGCTGGCACAAAGTTCGCGTGCTCTAAGAAATACCCACCCATTTCAGGCACGTAGAAAATAATCAGCGCAAAAACGAACAGGAACACCCCTACCCCTACTAAGTCTTTAACCGAGTAATAAGGGTGAAAAGGAATACCGTCCAAAGGAACGCCGTTTTCATCTTTATGCTTTTTAATTTCAATGCCTTCCGGGTTATTTGAACCGACCGCGTGCAAAGCCACGATATGCATGAAGACCAAAATAACCAGCACCAAAGGAATGGCAATAACGTGGAATGCAAAGAATCGATTTAACGTCGCGTCGGAAATAACGTAATCACCACGCAACCATAAAGCTAAATCTTCGCCTACGTATGGAATGGCACCAAACAAAGACACAATAACTTGTGCGCCCCAGTATGACATTTGACCCCAGGGCAGTAAGTAACCCATAAAGGCTTCAGCCATTAGCGCCACATAGATAATCATGCCGAATGTCCAGACCAGTTCACGGGGTTTTTTGAATGAACCATAAATCAGACCACGGAACATATGCAGATAAACCACAATAAAGAAAGCTGAAGCGCCAGTTGAATGCATATAGCGAATCAGCCAACCCCATTCAACGTCACGCATGATGTATTCAACAGAATCAAAAGCTAACTGCGCGTCCGGCTTATAGTTAATGGTTAAGAAAATACCGGTAATAATTTGATTGATCAACACTAAAATGGCTAGTGAACCAAAGTAATACATCCAGTTGAAGTTTTTAGGCGCGTAATATTCCGCCAGATGTTCGTTCCAAACTTTGCTCAGGGGGAATCTGGCGTCAACCCAGCCTAATGCACCTTTTAACATGCCACTCATTACGCTTGCCCTCCATCTGTACCAATTAGAATCTTGCTGTCGGTTAAATACTTATGCGGCGGAACGACCAGGTTCAACGGCGCAGGCACTCCAGCGTACACACGGCCAGACAAGTCGAACGTTGAGCCGTGACAAGGACAGAAAAAGCCACCTTTCCAGTCCGGACCTAAATCTTCCGGTGCTATTTCCGGCCTGAAAGTCGGTGAACAACCTAAATGAGTGCAGATACCCACGGCTAGAAAAACTTCTGGTTTTATTGAGCGATTAGTATTTTTACAGGACTCGGGTTGCTCAGACTCATTTGACTCAGGGTCTCGCAGCTTGTCGCTCATCTCGGCCATTTCGGCTATCACCTTGTCAGAACGTTTTAAAATCCAAACGGGCTTTCCTCGCCATTCGACACGAATCAATTGCCCTTGTTCTAATTTGGCAATATCCGCTTCTACTGGTGCGCCGGCCGCCTTAGCGCGCGCACTAGGGTTCATTGATTTCAAAAAAGGTACCGCGACATATACCGCGCCAACCCCTGTAACTGCCGTAGCAGCGGCGGTTAAAAATAGGCGCCTGCGCTTATCTACTACCTGTTCGCTCATCTAACTCTCCATAAAATAATCATAAACTACGCGTACAAGTTTTTGTACGGCACTTAAATTGTGCGGCATTTTAGCATATTATGATTATTTATTGGGTTGCCAAAAGCACCTTAAATAGACAAATTTCGACGTAAAACTCGTATTTTTAAGTATTTATTAATTTAATATCAACGCTAGTTGTTGCAGAAATAGTCTGTTTTCTTCGGATGAACCCACCGTTACTCTCAAACAATTTTCAGGCAGCCCGGATACATTACCCATCTTTTTAATTAATACCCCTGAAGTCTTTAAGGCGTCGAAAACGCGTTCTGCCGAATCTGTTTGTAGCGCAAACAACAAAAAGTTCGCCTCACTGGGAAAAACACGAACGCCATTTAATTTAGCCAGCTCATCAAGCATACTTTCTCGTTGCTGACATATCTGCTCGGCCTGAGCGTCTAAAACATCAATATGCTTAAACGCAAACCGGGCCGTTAACTGGCTGAAAACGTTAATATTATAAGGCAGCCGAATTTTTTCAAATTGATCGATCAGGCTGTGATGCCCCACCATAAAACCCAGCCGAAGGCCTGCCAGGCCTAATTTAGACACCGTGCGCATCACTAAAACATTTTTGAAATCTTTTACCTTATTTAAAAATGTTTTTTGCGCAAAAGGCTGGTAAGCCTCATCAATGACAACAATTCCATTCGTCGCTTCGATAATACTAAACACGTCATCGTCGTTAAATAAATTGGCTGTAGGATTATTGGGGTAGGCTAAAAAGATGACCGCCGGATCAAATTGTCTAATGGCCGTCAGCATTTCTGACATATTTAAACTAAAGTCGTCGTTAAGGGGCACGCCGACGAAAGATAATCCTAGTGAGCTCGCTATATGCTGATACATCACAAAGCTCGGTGCCGGCGCCAACACGCGGGCGTCATTATTCATCGCCATCAAAACCATCTGTATCAACTCATCTGAACCATTGCCTAAAACAAGTCCCAAATCAGCATCGATATTAAAGCATTCGCGCAAAGCCACCACGAGCTTGGCAGCGGTAGGATCTGGGTATCGATTCGGTTCGGCTTCGGATATCAGGTCAAGCCATTCGTCCTTCATCTGTTGTGGCCAGGAAAATGGGTTTTCCATAGCGTCTAATTTAACTAAACCCGTCGCCTCGGGCACGTGGTAAGCCTGCATTTTTTTAATTTCGGGACGAATTAAATCCTGTAAATTTTTTGTTTTTTGTTGCACGTTATTTATTGCTTTAATTTGCGAAATTCAGCGGACCTTGCATGGGCAGTTAATGACTCCCCACGAGCCAGTATAGAAGCCGGGTCGGATAATACCGATGCGCCTTGCTGGCTGCAGTTTATCAGGCTGGTTCTTTTTTGAAAGTCATACACGCCCAATGGCGAAGAGAATCTCGCCGTGCCAGACGTAGGTAATACGTGATTCGGCCCGGCGCAATAATCCCCTAACGCCTCTGGAGTATAACGGCCCATAAAGATAGCGCCAGCGTGATGTATTTTATCGACCCAACGCGATGGTTCGTTTACTGAAAGCTCCAAATGCTCGGGCGCAATTCTATTGGCGATATCAACGGCTTGCTGAAACGTTTCCGCATAAATCAAAGCGCCTCGACTTTCCAAAGAGGCCTTGATGACTGTAGAACGTTCCATGCTGGGCAATAATGTCTGAATGCTTTTTTTAACTTCTTCGATATAGTTAGCGTCTAGAGATATCAGTATCGACTGGGCTTTTTCATCGTGTTCAGCTTGCGCAAACAAATCCATCGCTATCCAGTCGGGGTTTGTTTGCCCGTCACAAATAATCAAAATTTCCGAGGGACCCGCTATCATATCGATACCGACCTGCCCAAAGACCAGTTTTTTTGCCGTTGCCACGTAAATATTTCCGGGACCCACTATTTTATCTACCGCGGGCACTGTTTCAGTCCCATAGGCCAGCGCGGCGACCGCTTGCGCACCACCAATTCTAATCACCTTGTCTACGCCCGCCAACCAGGCAGCGGCTAGCACCAAACCATTCAGCTCACCATTTGGCGTGGGTGTGGCCATAATAATCTCAGACACACCCGCTACCTTCGCCGGAATAGCATTCATTAACACCGACGAGGGATAGGCAGCCTTACCGCCGGGTACATAAACACCAACCCGCTCTAGTGGCGTGATTTTTTGCCCTAGCGTATTACCCAACTCATCGTTAAAACTCCACGACTGTAGTTTTTGCTGTTCTGCATAAGCACGAATTCTGTCCGCAGCGCAGCTCAAAGCAGCAGCTTGATCGGCGGGCAATGCATTCCAGGCGCTTTCTAACTGTTCACGCGAAACAACTAAGCTATCAGCCGCAGCCGGCCAATGATCAAAATCGTTGGTATAGGCGCACAAGGCTGAATCACCTTGCTTTCGGACTGTTCTGATGATCGTTGAAACGACCTGTAACACCGATGCGTCATCGCTTTCATCGAAAGCCAATAAACTATCTAACGCTGTTTTAAAATCAGCGCTAGAGGCATTTAAAGTTTGTATCTTCATGCCTTAACGCCTGTTGTTGACGGCTACTTCTAATCGCTTGATCAGCGTTTTTATTTTTTCGTGTTTCATTTTCATTGAGGCCTTATTCACCACCAGGCGCGAACTTATGTC
>JASJGO010000194.1:0-3519 GCA_033791505.1 Cycloclasticus sp. | reverse complement strand
GTTGGAGAAGTGACAGCGGCTAATTTAGCGAATCATTTTGCTAACCTGGACGCCTTGCAGCAAGCGTCTATTGAAGAGTTAGAGCGCGTTCCTGATGTCGGCCCCATTGTAGCTCGGCACCTCATTTCTTTTTTTCAGTCGGAACATAATCGTGAGGTTATCGATGGGTTACTGGAGTGCGGGGTTGATTGGCCGGATTTAATTACCCCCAGTTATGAGGATCACGAATTATCAGGTAAAGTCATGGTTTTAACAGGAACCTTAGCGACGATGACGCGAGACCAGGCAAAAGAAGCATTGCAGGCCGTGGGCGCAAAAGTGACCGGCAGCGTATCAAAAAAAACCGATTTTGTCGTGGCGGGGGAAGACTCGGGTTCAAAGCTAAAAAAGGCATTGTTATTGGGCGTTCCTGTGCTATCAGAAGACGAGTTGATTCGACTGTTGAGCGCTGATTAAAGCAAACATGGGTAAAGATACGGAAATGGATCTGGAAACGCAGGTTTGCATGTTAGAAAGCCATATGGACGGCATGATCGCGCGTGCGCAAAAAAACGAAGAGATGCTGAAACGTTTTCAGGATTTAGAAATGCGCTTGTTATCACTTAATTCATTGTGCGAATTAGTGGTAAACATTCATGACGAGGCTAAACTGGTATTTAATTTGGACTCATTGTCTCTGGTGTTGGCGGATGAAAATGATGAAATTAGGCAGTTTATCGCTGAAGATGGTTTTCAATCGGAAGATTACCGAAGCGTTATTTTGCTGTCTAAGGTCGGTTTGTTCAAGGCAACGCTTGGTTTATCACAACGAATTTTATTGGGCGACGCTAAAAAGCTTCTTGTAAAAGAGTTTTGGCCAGCTGATACGGCCATTCCTCATACGGTAGCGATTATCCCTTTGTTAAGGCGCGGGGTGTATTTAGGCTGCCTGGTTTTTGGTAGTGATGACGAAGCTCGATTCCAGGCGGATATGGCCACGTATTTTCTGGATCGCTTGGGCAAGGTGTTGAGCGTTTGTATGGAAAACACGTTGAACTACGAACAGCTGAGACGAAGCAGTCTATTCGATACCTTGACGGGCGTTAATAACCGTCGTTTTTTCGAGCAACGCATGGACGAGGAAATTCTGCGTTCGTTAAGAACCGGCGATAGTTTGTCCTGTTTGTTTATCGACATCGATTTTTTTAAGAAAGTAAATGATAGTTTTGGCCACCAGGTAGGCGATATGGCGCTCAGGCACGTGGCAGAATTGTTGCGAAGCCAGCTAAGAAGCAATGATATTCTGGCGCGCTACGGCGGCGAGGAATTTGTCGCCATTTTACCGACTGCGGCTGAAAAGAAAGGGGTTGAAGTGGCGGAACGGATGCGTAATGTCATTGCCAAGTCCGTTCTTCAGGTGGCAGAAGGCAAGCAGCTGCAGATAACCATATCAATTGGCGTGTCAACTTTTGTCGTCGAACAGCCGGGGGTATCAAAAGTAATTGATAAAGCAGTTTTAATCGAGGTGGCCGATAAGGCCTTGTACGCGGCGAAAAATGCCGGGCGTAATCTGGTAATCAGCGGTGGCGAAGTTAAGTCAGCTGCTGTTTCTAAGCGACAATCTGTGAGCAAGGGTTGAACGTTAATGCGTGCTTATATGGCGCGCTGAATTATTTGAAATCGCTGGACCGTTCTATTCATAATTTAGCCAACTGGTTGGGCGCAAAAGCGTTCTGTTTGGGTCGCAAACAAAGCTATTAAGAAGAAGCTGTTTTAGGGTATAATTTCGGCTTTATTTTTCATGCATTTTGAGATAGCTAAGAGGTGACGCATGAGTCGCATCTGGGTATCCGAATTATGTAATTTCTGAATAATTAGGCGTCTGAGGAGATACTGCTAAATGGCTGAGCTCGTAAAAGAAACGATACCGGTCAACATTGAAGATGAAATGCGTAAGTCTTACCTGGATTACGCGATGAGTGTCATTGTTGGTCGAGCGTTACCGGATGTGCGTGATGGGTTAAAGCCCGTGCATCGTCGTGTGTTATTTGCCATGCACGTGTTGGGTAACGACTGGAATAAATCTTATAAAAAATCCGCACGTATCGTTGGTGATGTGATCGGTAAATATCACCCGCACGGAGATACTGCCGTGTACGATACGATTGTTCGTATGGCGCAGCCTTTTTCAATGCGCCATATGCTGGTAGATGGTCAGGGTAACTTTGGTTCGGTTGATGGTGATTCGGCTGCGGCGATGCGTTATACCGAAATCAGAATGGCGAAACTATCGCATGAAATGCTGGCCGATATCGACAAAGAAACGGTGGATTTTAACGCCAACTACGACGAATCAGAGTCTGAACCCGCCGTTTTTCCGGCCCGCGTTCCTTTACTTCTAATTAACGGTTCGTCTGGCATCGCTGTCGGCATGGCGACCAATATCCCGCCGCATAACCTGGCAGAAATAACGACCGCTTGTTTGCATTTGATCGATGAGCCCGACGCGAGCATCGACAAGTTAATGGAGTTTATCCCTGGGCCAGATTTCCCAACGGCAGGCATTATTAATGGTTCTGATGGTATCCGAGAAGCCTATCACACTGGGCGGGGGCGTATTTATTTGCGTGCTCGTTATCACGTGGAAGGTGAAGAGGGAGTCGGCACTAAAGTATCTATAGTTGTGACTGAGTTGCCTTATCAGGTTAATAAGGCGCGTTTGCTGGAAAAAATTGCGCACCTCGTTAAAGACGCTAAATTAGATGGTATTTCTGGTTTACGCGATGAGTCTGATAAAGATGGTATGCGCATGGTCATTGAGCTGAAGCGCGGCGAAGTACCCGAAGTTATTGTTAATAACCTGTATCAGCAAACGCAATTACAAAATGTGTTTGGAATCAATATGGTGGCGTTGATCGATGGGCGCCCCCAGTGTTTGAATATTAAGCAGATCTTAGAAGCTTTTATTGATCACAGGCGCGAGGTGGTTACGCGTAGAACGATCTACGACTTGCGCAAAGCCCGTGAGCGCGCTCATACCCTTGAAGGTCTCGCCGTTGCCCTGTCAAATATTGATGAGATGATTGCAGTCATTAAAGCGGCCAAAACACCAGCTGAAGCAAAAGTTGGTTTGTTAGGAAAGGCGTGGCAGCCAGGTTTAGTGGCAGAGTTATTAGCAAAAGCAGACTCCGGCCGATCGCGCCCAGATAAGTTGGAAGATCAATATGGTTTAGTAGCCAATAGTTATCATTTATCGCCCGCTCAGGCGCAAGCCATTTTAGAGCTCCGTTTGCACCGTTTAACCGGTCTTGAGCAAGATAAAATTTTGCAAGAGTACAAAGATCTATTGGTGGCTATTGATGATTACCTGGATATTTTGGCGGATAGACAGCGATTGATGTCTGTTATTCGTGACGAGCTGATTAAACTGGTTGAAGAATATAAAGAGGATCGCAGGACGGAAATTTTAGACCAGTTCTTGAATTTAACGGCTGAAGACTTAATAACCGAAGAAGACATGGTGGTCACCTTGTCGCACGA
>JASJGO010000193.1:0-14374 GCA_033791505.1 Cycloclasticus sp. | reverse complement strand
AGATATTCTGGAAATGGCTATCGAGCTGGGCGCAGACTTTGTAGAACTCGCCAACACACAATATTACGGCTGGGCGCACCACAACCGCGACCAATATGGCCTACGTACACGGAATGCCACCGTATTTTACCGTTAAGTCATGAGTCTTATAACAGACCAGGCCATTCATCTATCGCCAACTTATCGTTTGCAGTGGGAAGAAGCCCAGCAGATGTTTGTTTTGCTATACCCCGAAGGCCTGATCGAACTGAATCAAAGCTCGGCAGAAATTCTGCAGCACTGTGATGGCACCAATAAGCTCTCTGATATTGTGCAAATTTTAGAGCAGAAATTCGCCACCACTGGACTCGAAAACGACATCATCAGCTTCTTAAACGTTGCCCTGGAAAATGGCTGGGTCAATCAAAGCGCCTAGCCCACCGCGCTGGTTATTGGCAGAGCTGACTTACGCCTGCCCGTTGCAGTGCCCGTATTGTTCAAATCCGCTGGATTATTCTAATATTAAGGAAGAATTATCCACCGATGACTGGAAGCGCGTACTCAAGCAGTCGCGAGAAATGGGCGCCGTGCAGCTGGGATTTTCTGGTGGCGAGCCACTGGTGCGCAAAGACCTAGTTGAACTGGTCGATTACTCGCACGCCTTGGGTTATTACACGAACTTGATTACATCCGGCTACAACATGGATGAAGCGAAAATCATCGAGCTTAAAAAAGCTGGGCTAGACCATATTCAAATTAGCCTGCAAGCAAGCTCTCAGGAACTGAACGATTTTATCGCCGGCACAGAAAGTTTCGAGCACAAAAAGGTCGTCGCTAAGCTGATTAAAAAACACGGCTACCCGATGGTGCTATGCGTGGTATTACACCGCCAGAATATCCATCAAGTTAAAGATATTCTGGAAATGGCTATCGAGCTGGGCGCAGACTTTGTAGAACTCGCCAACACACAATATTACGGCTGGGCGCACCACAACCGCGACCAACTGATGCCAACGCAGGAACAACTAACCAGCGCTGAAGCCATCGCCAACGAGTACCAGCTCTCGCAAAAAGGCAAGATGAAGATTTACTACGTGGTGCCAGACTATTACGAAGGCCGGCCGAAAGCGTGCATGAATGGCTGGGGTACTACTTTCCTTACGATCGCACCCGATGGCCTGGCGCTGCCTTGCCACTCTGCTCGTTTGTTGCCGAATTTTGATTGTCCGAATGTACGCGATTATTCGATTAGTGACATCTGGAATAAGTCAAAAGCATTCAATTACTTCCGTGGCGACGACTGGATGAAAGAACCGTGCAGAAGTTGCCCAGAAAAAGACAAAGATTTTGGCGGATGCCATTGCCAGGCTTTCTTATTAACGGGAGATGCCAACAATGCTGACCCCGTGTGCGATTTATCGCCAATGCACCACACCGTCACCGAAGCAATTGAAAAAGCCAGTCAAACGGTCGAATCACCGTTAACGTTTAGAAACCCAAAAAATTCAAAAGCATTTAAAAGCTAGTAGCAAAAGGAAGCAATATGAAAGTAACAGCAGCTGTCGCCTGGGAGGCTGGCGCGCCTCTATCCATTGAAGACGTTGATTTAGAAGGGCCAAAAGCTGGTGAAGTGCTTATTCGTCACGTAGCGGCTGGGGTTTGTCATACCGATGCGTTCACCCTATCCGGCGAAGACCCAGAGGGGATTTTTCCAGCTATTCTGGGGCACGAAGCAGGCGCTATCGTGGAAGAAGTTGGCGCTGGCGTCACATCCGTTCAGGTCGGCGATCACGTTATCCCTTTGTACACGCCCGAATGCGGCCAGTGTAAGTATTGCTTATCCGGTAAAACCAATCTTTGCCAGGCCATTCGAGCCACTCAAGGCAAAGGCCTAATGCCGGATGGAAGCTCGCGTTTTTCAAAAAATGGCAAAACCATTTACCACTATATGGGCACCTCTTCATTTGCCGAATATACCGTGCTGCCTGAAATTGCCTTAGCTAAAATTAACAAAGCCGCGCCTCTCGATAAGGTTTGCTTATTAGGCTGCGGTATCACCACCGGTATTGGTGCAGTACTCAACACAGCCAAAGTGGAAGCCGGTAGCACCGTGGCTATTTTTGGCTTAGGTGGCATTGGTTTAAGCGCTATTCAGGGCGCGGTCATCGCTAACGCCTCGCGCATTATTGCGGTAGATATTAACGAAGATAAATTTGAGTTCGCCAGGCAGCTAGGTGCTACCGATTGCATCAACCCTCAGCGCTTTGACGACCCCATACAGGATGTTTTAGTCGATATGACCGATGGCGGCGTTGACTATTCTTTTGAGTGCATCGGCAACGTCAACACCATGCGTTCTGCCCTGGAGTGCTGTCATAAAGGCTGGGGAGAGTCGATCATCGTTGGCGTCGCGGGCGCTGGTCAGGAAATCGCCACCCGGCCCTTTCAACTAGTCACTGGGCGAGTCTGGCGAGGTACCGCCTTCGGTGGTGTTAAAGGGCGTAGTGAATTACCCGATTACGTTGAACGCTATTTAAAAGGTGAAATAAAAATTGATGAAATGGTCAGCTATACCATGCCGCTGAGCGATATTAATCGCGCCTTCGATTTAATGCACCAGGGCAAAAGTATTCGCTCGGTGGTTATTTACTAGGCGGTCACTTCCTGCAAAAAAACATCAGCGGCACCTACCAGGGCGTCGGTCATTTCATCGCCGTGCGCCAGGTGTCCAGCATTCGGCAAGCTGATCATCCTTGCTTTTGGCAAGGCCCTGGCTAATGTCAACGACGACTGAATAGAACACATAAAATCCTTCTGTCCGTGAATAATCGTGCAGGGAATATCGGCTAAACAATCTGCATTATTTAAAATCTGGTTCGCTGCTATAAAATAATGATTCATTCCATAGTGGGTTTCAATGCGCGCCTGAGCGACTGATTTATCAGGCACGTCGCCCTCTAATTCGCTAGCATTAAAATCATCGCCGAGTACTATCGCACCGCCCCATGCATCCCACTCGCGCGTAGCCTCTTGCCGCGTCTTTAAATTGTCACTGTTTAACCGCTGATGATAAGCCGCTAATAAATTATCTTGCTCATTTTCTGTCACGTGCTGAATAAACCGTTGCCACGCTTCGGGGAACAATCGATTAGCGCCTTCCTTAAAGAACCAGTCTGCATCCGCCTTACGCGCTAAAAAAGACCCACGGAGAATAAGGCCAGAAACGCGTTGTGTGTACTGTTGCGCGTACAGCAACGCCAGAGTAGAACCCCATGAACCGCCAAACAATAACCACTGCTCAACGCCAAGTCTTTCACGGATCAATTCCATATCCGCTATTAAGTGCGGCGTAGAATTATTCTTTAACTCACCTAAGGGTTTTGAACGCCCAGCTCCCCGTTGATCCATCAGAATTACGTGATACTTTTCTGGGTTAAAAAAACGGCGGTGGTGTTCTTTACAACTAGACCCAGGGCCACCGTGTAAAAAAATAACCGGCGCACCGTTGGGATTACCCACCTGCTCAACGTACACCTCGTGCCCATCAGCCATATTGATCCACTCCTTAGCAAAAGGCTCAATCTCCGGGTACAGTTTTTTATACATAACACAATTCCTTAATAGGTGGCTTAAAGCTAATTCAGATCAAAAGTTAGCGCACTAGAATACGCTATACTTAGGCCTTTTTAAACTCATCTGAATATGTTCGATTTTATTATTATTGGTGGCGGTATTATCGGTTTATTAACCGCCAAAGAGCTGCGGCAAACGGGCGCTAAGGTCGCCATTATCGAAAAACATAGCCCCGGCCAACAATCCACCTGGGCGGCGGGCGGCATTTTGTCGCCGATGCGTCCCTGGCATTACTCCGAAGCGGTTAACGCGATTAGTAACCTCAGTCAGACTGGCTACCAGGCGTTATCGGAAGCATTACACCAACAAACAGGTATCGACCCCGAGTGGGTATTATCCGGCATGCTGGTATTAAACGACGACGAGACGCCAGAAGCCATTCAGTGGTGCCAGCGCCATACGGTTCGCCATCAACTGATGTCGGTCAAACAACTGGCTGAACGATTTAATTACCTAAAACCACTTGATCAGCCCGCTCTATTTCGCGATGACGTCGCCACCATTCGGCCGCATAAATTATTAGCGGCACTCATGCAATACCTTACCGAACAAGGCGTTACGTTTTACCCGCATGAAGCCAACGAGCTGGTCATTAAAGACAACGCTATAGTTGCCGTTAAAGCTAACGGCAAAGAACTTAAAGCAAACGAATATATTATTTGTGGCGGCGCGTGGAGCGCTGAATTAATTCCAAAAAACGCCGAAAAACCAGACATCCTTCCCGTAAAAGGGCAGATGATCTGTTTTCCACCGGTCACCGTTCCCGACCCTTGCATGGTGATGCATGGAAACCGCTATATTATTCCTCGTAAAGATGGCCGCATCGTTGTCGGCAGTACCCGTGAACAGACCGGCTTTGACGCCAGCACAAGCCAACAGGCATTTAAAGACCTACGCGATTTTGCACAAGGGCTTTTCCCCGCCCTGTCAGGCATTCAGCCCGATGCCCATTGGGCTGGCTTACGCCCCGCTTCACCCGATAGTATTCCTTATATTTGTCGCGTAGAGCCTTATCGTAATCTAAGCTTAAACGCCGGGCATTACCGTAATGGTATTGTCACCGCCCCCGCCAGCGCAGAACTGATGGTGGATATTTTATTACAACGCTCAACCAGAGTGGATAGTTCAGCCTATCAATTAAGCCGATAACATTTCCGTTTAAAAGCCCTGTGCTATACTTTCCCAAGGTATGGATATGAAAACAGCAGCAGACAACACGAACACTCAACTCTTTAGTAATTTATTGCTAGAGCGCGGTATTACGCCTACACAACAGCGGCTTGAGATTGCCAGTTTCTTATTCAAAAAGCAGCAACACGTCAGCGCCGACCAAATCTTATCCAACATTAATCAGGGGCAAAACCCTGTCTCAAAAGCCACCGTATACAACACACTCGGCTTATTCGCCAGCAAAGGTCTACTGCGCGAAGTGATAATAGACCCCAGCAAAGTTTTTTACGACACCAATACAGAACACCATCACCACTTTTATAACACCAACACCTGTGATTTAACCGATATCAATCACGACGAAATTCACATTGATAAGTTACCAGGCCTACCAGCAGGTACCAACATTCAAAGCGTTGACGTCATTATTAAGGTCAGTAATAAATAGACTTCTTGTCTCAGCGCTCATAATTTCTTATACTTCCACGCCCCTGGTTACCGACCACGCGTACGCAAGGGTGTAAGCTTTCAATAAAGCCGATGTAGCTCAGTTGGTAGAGCGGCTCATTCGTAATGAGTAGGTCAGCGGTTCGAATCCGCTCATTGGCTCCATTTTTATAATTTCCACGATAAAAAAAACTCTTTAATGTGTCTTTAGCTTGCTCTTGAATTTTAATGAGTTAATTTTTTATTATTTGTGCGTTATTTAAAATTTAGCTTTCACCCTAAAGGGCGAGTTACTCTTTTGTCTTTAGCAACATAGCTGAGCCAAACAGCTTTATCGTTTGTGCGATAACTTGTGCCCTCGGGTGCAAAAGAGTAACCAGAAAAATGCCACCCCACTACCTCACCTAAAGGTACCCTCAGAATAGAGGCTTTTTCCAACCGCTGAGGAACTCGCCACAAAGCAGGCTCAGCACCCACAAGGCATAAGTTTCATGGAAGCAGAATAAAAGCACTTCTGCTTAATTCAGCTTTAACAGCCACAGCGTAAAGCCTTGTAAAAAACATCTATTCTTCGGTGAGGTAAAAGGGAAAAAAATCAAAATCTTTTAAGCAGTTCAGGCACGTAAAAACTCTCTTTATCGCGCTAACAATTAGTTGTTTTTCGACATAAAGAGTGCGTTTTTCTTTGGTTCGTAGCTTTTAGTCGAATAGGCGGATGTCTTTTATCCGCAGTTATGAGACCTATGCCTTTAGGTGATAGAAATGAACGCCCTCGCGGCAGCGAAAACACTCTATGCAATTACTGCAGGTCTTGGGATGGCAAATTGTCTGATACTAACTCATTTACAGTTGATAAAATCAATCGAGTCTGTCCATATATGACCCCTTTGATTTTTTAGTAATAACAGTCGAATCATTGGAGCGGCACCGCCGACTTTCCAGCCTCATTGATATGAAAGAGATGTATATTTTGAACGTTATGAGGTAACGTGCATTTGATATTTAATGAAAAATCTCGTTCTATTCTACTTATAGTACTCACCATATGCTTATCTTCGAAAAGCTTAAGAACCCATATAATGGTTTCATGTATATAAACACCCACGACGGAACAAGGCGAGCATGAGGTCTAGGCGGATCACAATTTTGGGTGGCTTGATTTTGGCCGTGCTTACCATGGTAGCGGGTATTTCGGTGTTTGTTATAATGCAGCGTCACGCAGAGACTATTCTCAGTACCAGCTTGAGGATTTCGCTGGAAAGCCGGGAAAGACTCTTCCAGTCGAATTTTGAGCGCCAGGTGAATGATGTAGCTACAATCACCACGCGTCCGTTTCTGATTCAGCAAATTAGAAAATATAATAGCGGTGTAGATGTTGAGGCCGCGCGTTCCCTGCTGAAAAGGGGGATAGATTCATTTCTGCTGACCGGGTATACCGCCCTGGTTATACTCGATGTCAATGGCAGGGAAATCGTGCGCTCGGGTGAGCTTGTTATCGACCCAGACTTGAATGTTCCCCTCCAGCTTGCAGTGCCTGCTACGCTGTTGTGGAAAGATGGGCTGATTTTCAATGCTAACGGCGTATTTCGTGATCACGGAACCAGTGTCGGTTTCATTATTGCCCAGACAAAAGTGACAGAGCTGACCGAGATGCTTTCAGATGTCACATCCCTAGGTAAAACCGGCGAACTGGCCCTCTGCGCACCCGTCGAGGAAAAAACTATGCAGTGTTTTCCTACGTTGCTGCACCCCGAGCCGTTTAAAGACTTGAAACGTACTATCAATGGAAAACGCCTGCCCATGGATTATGCGCTGGCCGGTGAAGTCGGAGTGTTGCGTGCCAAAGACTATCGAGACGAAACCGTGGTGGCCGCATACATGCCACTGTCCACCACCGGTCTGGGTCTGGTATTAAAAACGGACGCCGCTGAACTGTTTTATACTCTAAATTATCAGCTGCGATATGTTCTGCTGACGCTTGTTGCTCTGGTTGTGGCGGGCATTTTCACACTGCGCTGGCTGGTTGCGCCTCTGATAAGGCAAGTAGTCGATTCTGAGCAGCAAACCCGTAAGGTCAACACACAGCTGGCCGATAAAGAAGCCCGCTTAAGTGCGATTTTTAAAAACGTTGAAGATGGCATTATTGTGGTCAATCAGGCGGGGGCGATCGAATCGGCGAACCCCGGAGTAGAGGCTATCTTTGGCTATGCCGCCAGCGAAATGATTGGCCAGGATGCTAGTATGCTGTTAGGTGCGCAAACACGAGGTCAAGCGAGCAATCATTTGCAGCGTAATTTTCAAACGGGAAAGTCATCTTATATTGGTGCTGCAAGAGAAGTGGTGGCGACACGCAAGGATGGTACGAGTTTTCCCATGGATATTCGGATCACAGAAATGCGTATGGGTGGGGTGAGTATGTTTATTGCTATCCTGCGTGACATCACGGAACGGAAATTGTCCGAGAAAAAAATCCTCTACCTCGCAATGCACGATGCGTTAACAAAGCTACCAAACCGCCATCTTTTACAGGACAGGGTGCAGCAGGCGATCACACACGCCAAGCGCAATGAAGGCACCAAAGTGGCTTTATTGTTTATCGATCTCGATGGCTTTAAAAAAGTTAACGATAACTACGGCCATGATGTAGGTGATGCATTGCTGGTTGAAGTGGCGAAGCGAATCTGCAGTGTTTTGCGCAGCGAGGATACAACTGCACGACAAGGTGGCGATGAGTTTATTGTCACCTTGCCAAACATTGAGCAAGTAAGCGACGTAGAGCTGATAGCAAAGAAGCTACTCACAGCAATCGCTGCGGCATATCAAATCCACAACAGCCAGATTCATATTGGTGCCAGCATCGGTATTGCCCTTTATCCCGATGATGGCACCAATATCGAAATGCTGCTGAAAAACAGCGATACCGCAATGTACGCAGCGAAAATGGCTGGGCGAGGAACATATCGCCGCTACACGCCTGAGATGTAAAGGGTGCATGATAACGACCGAGCAAGCAACTAAAGCCCAATGTATAATCACGCTGTGTGCACATAACTTGCGCTATTTTTTGAGGTTGTCATTTAAAATACCCTAAATTAAAGGGAAATTAAAGGGGACGCTACCCTTTTATTTTGTTTATTACTACGTCAGAATTGGCTTATGCCTAGATTAGCCCGAGCTGTTTTTCCACATATTCCTCACCATATAACGCAACGAGGTAATCGCCGTGAGGATGTCTTTTTTTCTGACCAAAACCGACTTTTTTATTTGGAATTGCTTCAGCATTATTGCCGTAAATACACGGTGTCTGTTTTAGCGTATTGCTTAATGGATAATCATATTCACCTTGTTTTAACGCCAGAAACAGAAAAGGGCTTGCAGCAGGTGCTGAAGCCCCTTCATATGCGCTATGCGCAGTACATTAATAAGCAAAAAGGCTGGAAAGGGCATTTATGGCAAGGTCGATTTTTTTCTTCAGCGTTAGATGAAACGTATACTTGCTCGACAATACGTTATGTAGAAAGAAACCCAGTGCAGGCAAATATGCTTGGTGAAGCGGAACAATATCGCTGGTCGAGTGCAGCCTATCATTGTGGATTAGTCGATAGCTCGTTACTATCACCTTTGCCTCAAGAATATAAAACTGTTTCTTCTGAAGAATGGTCGGACTGGTTAGCATTACCAGAAAGTAAAGAAACAGTGGAAGTTGTACATAGAAATACTGAAAAAGGGCTGCCTTGTGGAAGTGTTGATTTTATTGATCGGCTTGAACGTTTAGCTAAACGTTCTCTACACTATCGGCCGCAAGGAAGACCAAACAAAGGGTAGCGTCCCCTTATTATATTATTTATGATCAACCAGCTTGTCACGCAAAAATTGTTTTACGTAGGCCGCACACGATCCTAGACTAGGTTAAGGCACTTTGATTGGCGCAGTTTTAATTGCCACAAAAAAGCCCCAAAAACCAGAAGGTTCTTAGGGCTCTCAACCGTTGTCTTTTCTTATCCTGTAAAGAGTCTATCTCACCATTAACCCACTAGGTTCACATAACCCTGTTCCTGAGTTAAATACATAGCCTTCAGGGCAATTAGCATTCTTTCTCGGTACATCATATTCTTTTAATGTATCTAATATAAAGTATGCTTCCCAAGAGTTATCAGCTGATAGCAAGTAATCAACACCTAAATTAGAGTAAGGCGCTTTCGCTCCCGCACCAACAAACAAACCATTAGCAAAGTCATAGCCCACACTCACTTCACCTTGTGCTTTTTCTTTACCATCAAAATATTTCGTGCGTATTTTGCCGGGTTTGAAACCATCTAGCAGCGTGAATGAAAAAGAAAGATCTCCGCCATCCACATCACCATTAGATTTGACGCGAGCATGACGATAGCCAACCACTACTTCAGGTTTCGTTCCTTTATTTAGCGTCCATTTTAAACCTGCATACACACTGTCATCCGTGTCGGTATCCGATGTGTAGCTCGGAACTACTGGCATCATAGATTCACCAGCATTCGCAGCAACGCTCACGAAACCTAGTAATAATATTAAAAATAGTTTATTTATTTTCATTATAATCGTCCCTGTATTTATTATTTTGTCTTGAATATTCTAATCGCCAACTGATCAATCGACAATACTTTTATGACATTAAACTATTGGATATACGCAGTAACATATACCTCTCTATTTGGTTTTCTTTTTTTTGAGCGCTACAGTCAAGATGGCACTATCTCACTGACGAAACGAGACGCTCTGTATTTGATTATTGAAATTATCGCCAAGCTTATTGGTCTCGTTCTATCACTTTACGTGTTGCTGTGGTTCGTGAACCTTGTCGCTCCTTTTGAGATTATTAGTGTGTCTAATTTATCCATCCCGATATATTTAAATGCCCCCATTGCTTTTCTGCTTGTCGATTTTTTTCATTACTGCTCGCACAGGCTGCACCATCAATTCCCTCTATTATGGCGTCTCCACAGGCTGCACCATGCAGACAAAACAGTTGATGCAATGACAACCTTTTTGCATCACCCGCTTGAGTTAATATCGGTATTCGTAGTCAATTTTGGCTGTTATGTTTTATTTGATGTACCCGTCATCATTATTTTAGTACACACCCTGGTCGTCGCGTTTCATGCCACCTTTTCTCATACCAGGGCTTTGTTACCCGAAAAAATTAACAGGGTTTTATCGACTTTTATTATTACGCCTAACGTTCATCGCATTCATCACTCATTGAATATAAAAGAGAGCAACAGTAACTTCGGCAGTATTTTTCCTTTTTGGGACAGGCTTTTCGGCACTTATGCCTATAGAGATAGAGAGCCTTTGCTCCATATGAAATACGGTATTAGCAAAAACAAAAGCCCTAACGACTTGACCTTAATCGAGCTACTGAAAAACCCGCTTAGGTAAGTATGGAAAAAGCCCCTTCCCGCATAGGAAATTGAGGCCGATTTTAGATCATGGCTCTTGACGGGTTTGAATGAATATTAGCGAATATTAGGGTCAGAGTAACATTTCTGATCCCACTTCACTCTGGCTCCAATCAATGATCTCTATTCCTATACAACCCCAGCACGGCCTAAGAAATACCCCACATTTGGGGTAATTAAAAACAAGAATCTTTAATGCGTTTCTTTACCTTCCCATTTCCAATTAAGAATCTCCGGCATGTCTTCACCATGGTGTTCAATGTAAGTTTTATGATCAACCAGCTTGTCACGCAAAAATTGTTTTACGTAGGCTGCACGCGATCCTAGACTCGGTACTCGGTCAATAACATCACCGGCCAGATGAAAACGATCAAGATCGTTGAGTACCGCCATATCAAAGGGCGTGGTAGTGGTGCCATTTTCTTTGTAACCGCGTACGTGTAAGTGCTGATGATTGTTACGGCGGTAACACAAGCGGTGGATCAGCCAGGGATAGCCGTGAAAGGCAAAAATAACTGGTTTATTCGTGGTAAACAGTACATCAAAGTCCTTATCTGAAATGCCATGGGGATGCTCACTCTGCGGTTGCAAGGTCATCAGGTTAACAATATTGATAACGCGTATTTTCAACTCTGGGAAGTGCTGATTCAGGATCTTAACCGCCGCCAGGGTTTCCAGTGTTGGCACATCGCCACAGCAGGCCATCACCACATCGGGATCACCGCCCTCGTCGTTACTGGCCCACTTCCAGATGCCTAGACCGGCAGAGCAGTGTTTTATCGCCGCGTCCATATCCAACCATTGCAAATCGGGCTGCTTACCCGATACGATGACATTAATATCGTTATAACTGCGCAGGCAGTGATCTGTCACCGAAAGTAAGGTATTGGCATCGGGCGGAAAATAAATGCGAATGATTTCGGCTTTTTTGTTCACTACCAGGTCGACGAACCCCGGATCCTGATGACTAAAGCCATTGTGATCCTGACGCCAGACGTGTGAAGACAGTAAATAATTTAACGAGGCAATCGGCCTGCGCCAGGCAATGTCACGTGACACATCAAGCCATTTGGCGTGCTGGTTAAACATTGAATCGATGATATGGATAAACGCTTCATAGCAAGAGAAAAAACCGTGACGGCCCGTTAACAGGTAACCTTCTAGCCAACCCTGACACTGGTGTTCACTCAACATTTCCATCACCCGCCCATCATGCGCAATATGTTCATCACTGGGTAATATTTCAGCCATCGAGCAACGGTCGGTTACTTCGAATACAGCACCCCAACGGTTGGATGCGGTTTCATCAGGGCTAAAAATACGGAAGTTACGCGCTTTAGCATTAAGTTTTAGAACGTCGCGCATCATCTCACCCTGCACGCGCGTGGCTTCGGCTATCACCTGGCCAGGTTTTGGCACGTCGACCGCGTAATCACGATAGTCCGGCATACGCAAATCCCTTAGCAGCATGCCACCATTGGCGTGAGGATTAGCGCCCATGCGCCGGTCACCTTTTGGCGCCAGCTCGGCCAGTTCGGCAATGAGCTTGCCGCTGTCATCAAATAATTCTTCTGCTCTGTAGCTTCTCATCCATTGTTCAAGAAGTTGTAAATGCTCGGGCTGTTTGATGAAATTGGTCACGGGCACCTGATGTGCGCGAAAGGTGTCTTCAATAACTTTGCCATCGACAGATTCCGGGCCTGTCCAGCCCTTCGGCGAACGCAGGATAACCATCGGCCAGCGTGGACGTTCACTAATACCGTTGGTGCGCGCGTCGTGCTGAATCTGCTGGATCTCGGCGACAGCGATATCGAGCGTGGCCGCCATCCGCTGGTGCATCGTTTCCGGGTCATCACCCTCAACAAAATAAGGCGTATAACCATAACCACGAAAAAGTGCTTCCAGCTCATCATGGGGAATCCGTGCCAACACCGTGGGCCCAGCAATCTTGTAGCCATTCAAGTGCAAAATAGGCAATACCGCGCCGTCGTGCACCGGATTGAGGAATTTGTTGGAGTGCCAACTGGTGGCCATCGGGCCGGTTTCTGCTTCACCATCCCCCACCACGCAGGCGACTAATAAATCGGGATTATCGAAAGCGGCGCCATAGGCATGTGAAAGTGCATAACCAAGTTCACCACCTTCATTGATTGAGCCCGGGGTTTCCGGCGCAACGTGACTGGGAATACCGCCGGGAAAAGAAAACTGGGTGAACAGTTTTTTCATCCCCGCTTCGTCCTGGGAGATGTTCGGATACACCTCGCTATAAGTGCCTTCCAGGTAGGTGTTCGCCACCAAACCCGGACCACCATGACCGGGGCCGGTGACATTAACAATACTCAAATCATATTGCTGGATAATGCGATTCAGGTGCACATAAACAAAATTAAGCCCCGGCGTCGTTCCCCAATGCCCCAGTAAACGCGGCTTGATATGTTCAAGCATCAGTGGTTTTTTAAGTAATGGGTTATCGAATAAATAAATCTGACCGACCGAAAGATAGTTAGCAGCGCGCCAGTAGGCGTCCATTTTTCGCAGCAACTCGGGCGACAATGGCGCGTCTTTTTGCTTCGGCAGTTTTGTCTTCGTGAGCTTACCCATATATTTACTCCTTTTTAAATTGCGAGATTTAATACTCGGCAAACCGTCGTTGCCATCATGAGCTCTTCATCCGTATGCATAACCCGCACAGTAACCCGGCCGCTCTTTGTAGAAATAATCGCTGCGTTATTTTCGTTGTTTTTTTCTTCCAGCTCAATGCCAAGAAATTCGAGTCCGCTACAAATCCGTGCGCGCACGATTGCTGCGTTCTCGCCGATACCACCTGCAAACACCAAGGTATCGAGTCCAGAGAGTGCAGCGGCGTAGGCACCGATGTATTTTTTTACCTGATAACAAAACAGCTCGACCGCTTCCGCCGCGCGATTATCTGTCGACTCGTATTTGATTAAGTCGCGCATATCAGAACTGGTTTCCGAGACACCGAGCAAGCCCGACTCATGATTAATAAGGTGTTTAATCTGTTCCGTCGTCAGTTGCTCATGTTGCATCATAAACTCGACCACACCAGGATCCAGATCACCGCTTCGGGTGCCCATGGGAATACCGCCGCTCGGAGTAAATCCCATACTGGTATCAATACTCTGGCCATTTCGAACGGCAGCCAGACTGGCACCATTGCCCAAATGTGCCAAAATCACTCGCCCCTGTGCGACCCTTTTGCCGGCAAGCTGTTCCAGTGCCTGCATAAGATAAGCATAGGATAAACCATGAAAGCCATAACGTTGAATGCCCATGGAATCGAAACGGCGTGGAATTGGCAGGAGTTTAGCAACTCGCGGCAAGGTCTGATGAAACGCGGTATCAAAACATGCGATCTGAGGCAACCGTGGGTAACGCGTGCGAAATCGTTCAATCAGATCAATTTCGCCCGGTAAGTGATCCGGGTCGAAAGAAATATAACGATGAAGATCGTCCAGTAAGGATTGAGAAATAATTTCTGGCTCGGTGTACTTCATACCATGAACCACACGGTGCCCTACTGCGCTAATCTGAGAAAAATCACTTTTCTGTGCGAGCCAGTCGAGTAGAAAATTAGCCGCGGTACTGTAATCAGCGACCTCGATACAATGACTATTCTGTTGATCACTATCTGGATCAGTGAAAGTCAATGTGGTTCCGGCCTGGCCGATGCGGTCAATTTTTCC
>JASJGO010000192.1:0-15645 GCA_033791505.1 Cycloclasticus sp. | reverse complement strand
CAGTCTGCATTGAAAAAGCTTGTCCCGAGCCAGCGAAACGTTCTAAAGCATCAGCTTTAACTGCACGAGGTGAATTAAATTTACCTGTTATTGGGGAAGTTGAATACGTCACTGTCAACCCTTCAAATATTAAATTCGAAGCTCGAATTGATACAGGCGCGAAGTCGTCTTCTTTACATGTTGAGGATGTTCAGCTGATTGAACGCGAAGGCAAACGGTATGCTCGTTTTTCCCTGTTAAATAAAAAAAACAATAAGCTGCTCACGTTGGAACGGCCTTTAGTTAGAAAAGTATTAATTAAGCAAACGAGTGGCGAAGTAGAACGAAGATTAGTCGTTAAATTATGGCTGACGCTGGGTAAAACAAAAGACGAAGTGGATGTAACATTAAGCGATAGAACGGGTTTTGAGTTTCCGTTGTTAATCGGTCGAAACCTTCTTACTGATAGAGCCATAGTAGACGTTAGGTTACGGCATACCTTGAGGAATTAGTGATGTCTTCGACGTCCAAAATTACCTTAATGGCCCTGTTTATGATATTAGTTGGCCTTGGGCTGGCGGGATATAAAAACTTGGTGTTGGGCTTCCCACTAATACCTGGTGTAAGTCAGGATGTTTGGACGATAGAGTCCAAAATCACCTTAAAACCGATAGCGGGAGAATCCGTTGAGGTGTCATTAGTATTGCCTGAACCTGATGCTGGTTGGGTGTCTTTAGACGACCACTTTGCATCGGCGGGTTTTGATTTCTCTGTAATAGAGATGGATAAGCAACGACGTGCAAAGTGGTCGCGTGAATCGATTGAACGCGCGACCACGCTGTTTTACAAGACCCAGGTATACCGTACCGATGATGTGCAATTAAAACGTGGTGCTATACCTAAAATTACGCTGCCTGAATTGACTAAAGACCGTCAAGAAGTGATGCAAAAACTAGTTGATGCTTTGAGAGCAAAAGCCCCACGTACAGAGCAATTTATCCCTTTGTTATTTGAAGAAATAAATCAATCTCAACGTAGTCAGGACCTGGGTTTTCTTGTCTCCAGTTACGCTGGAAATCAATTGAATGTGGTCACAGATATACTGAGTTTTGCAGGTATACCCTCTCAATTGATTAAGGGTGTCTTTCTTGAAGATGGTCGGCGTAGGCAACGTATAGATAGTTTAATTGAAGTATTTGACGGCGATAATTGGTTAATATTTGACCCTCGAACAGGCGCAACAGGCCTGCCCGATAATTTTTTTATCTGGCAACAGGGTTCAGGTTCGCTTCTGGACGTAGTCGGTGGGCGAAATTCAACACTCGAATTCGCTCTGGTTAAAAACACGCTACCACTAAAATCGATTCTTTTTATGGAGCAACATATCGGTGAGCAACCATTGTTGGACTTTTCAATTTATTCTCTACCTATAGAACAGCAAGGTATTTTCAAAGGGCTGCTATTAATCCCAGTTGGAGCCTTAGTTATCGTCTTGCTGAGGGTATTGATTGGGCTTCGAACATCGGGTACTTTTATGCCCGTTTTAATTGCTCTGGCCTTTATTCAAACGACGTTACTGGCAGGGCTAGTTATTTTTATTACCGTAGTGGGGTTTGGTTTATGGATACGCTATTACTTATCCTACCTCAACCTACTATTGGTGGCGCGGATCTCGGCCGTTATAATCGTGGTGCTTTTACTCATGGCAAGTTTAAGCGTCATTAGTTATAAACTGGGTTTTCATCAGGCATTAACGGTTACTTTTTTCCCAACCATTATTCTCGCCTGGACGATCGAGAGAATGTCTATATTGTGGGAAGAAGAGGGCCCGCATGAAGTGCTAATTCAAGGTGGCGGTAGTTTGTTTGCCGCTGTGCTCGTGTATTTATTAATGTCCACAGCCATTGTCGAACATTTAACGTTTAACTTTCCTGAGTTAATGATTAGCTTGCTGGGAATTATTTTAGTTTTAGGTAAATATACGGGTTATCGCTTATTAGAACTATACCGTTTTCGTAGTCTTGGTCGTACTGAATGAAATGGATTTCGCCTAAGGAATTAAAAAAACTAGGCGTATTGGGCATGAATAGCCGCAACGTTGACTACATTGGCCGTTCGAATAAAAGAAGCCTTTTTCCACTGGTTGACAATAAATTAAAAACTAAAAAACTCGCTGAAAAGCATGGAATGTCTGTTCCTGCTCTTTTCGCGGTCATTGAAAATCAGCACGACATTCAGTTACTTGACACGCTACTTAGCGGACGGGATAAGTTCGTTATTAAGCCGGCGCAAGGCAGTGGCGGTAAGGGGATTTTGGTTATTTCAGAGCGAACAGGTGATAACTTTATTAAATCAACGGGCGCATCACTTCAGCTCAGGGATTTAAAGCATCACGCCACGAACATTCTCAGTGGTCTTTTCAGTTTGGGTGGTCGAACAGACGTGGTCATGATTGAAGATATGATCGTTTTTGATCCGGTTTTCGAACGTTATAGTTATGAAGGCGTTCCCGATATTCGCGTTATTGTTTATAAGGGCTTCCCGGTGATGGCCATGTTGCGTTGCTCGACGCATGAGTCAGATGGCAAAGCTAATTTGCACCAGGGCGCTGTAGGTGTTGGTATAGATATGGCCAGCGGGAATAGCCTGTACGCCGTGCAAAATAACATTCAAATAGAAAAACACCCCAACACAGGGTTTAATTTTGATGAACTGGTCATCCCCGGCTGGGATAACATACTTCATATAGCTTCTAGCTGTTATGAGATGGTGGGGTTGGGTTATTTTGGTGCGGATATTGTATTAGATAGAAATAAAGGTCCGATGATTTTAGAGCTGAATGCTCGTCCCGGCCTGGCTATTCAGATAGCTAATAGATCAGGCTTGCAGAAAAGGTTATTACAAATTGATCAACTGCCACTTTCTGTTGCGATGGATGTTGATGAACGCGTTAAATTCTCAAAACAAAGCTTTGCCTGACAATGAATAAATTGCTTGGCTAAAGGTAAAAGTTTTTTAATCTAAACTCAAATTTTTACTGCTAGTAAATACCCTGTGTAATTGCATTACAGGATCGATAAACCGTAACTCTTTCGCCAGTAATTGCAGTGGTTCAGAATAAATATCGGCGGCTTTTGTCTGCAATGCGGGGTAATATTTGTCGTTTAATAGCGGCCAGCCCAATGTTTGCATATGCAGTCGCAATTGATGCGTTTTGCCAGTAATGGCTTGCAGTTCAAATAGCGCTTTATCGGCCGACTGCGCGAGGCAACGAATGATCGAATGGCTATTCGGCTCACCTTCTGCCAGGCGCATTAAAAAACGCGGCTCGGATTTTACCAGACGGTTTTTAACCTCCCATTGCCGGCCTGTTAAGTTGTCACTGGCGTTAACCCTGGCAATGGCGTGATACGTTTTTTGTATTTGGCGGGTTTCGAAGAGCTGATGGTAAAGGTGGCGCGTGGCAGGGTTAACAGAAAACAAGACCAGGCCTGCAGTGGCCCTATCCAGGCGGTGCAAAGCCTGTAAAGTATCGATGCCGGTTTTATGCCGTAAACGGTTTTGTAAGCACTCATCAATATAAATTCCGCCTGGCGTTACCGCTAAGAAATGCGGCTTAAAGGCCACTAAAATATGTTCATCCTGAAATAGCACCGTTTCTTCAAACGGAATGCTCGGTTCCAGCTCAACTTCACGGTAATAATAGACACGTTGCTGTGGTCGAAAGGGCGTCTCGACGTTGATTAAGCTTTTATCGTGCCAATGCACTTTTCCGCCCGCAACGCGTTGCCGCCAAACCGATGGATTAATATCGGGGAATTTAAGGATTAAATAATCCAGGACACTTACGACACCGGGGTTGCTCTGCGGCAAACTAATTTTAGAAGGATATTTTGAAATGCCCATTATATGATCTGAATTTTAGCTTATACCAATGAAAAAAACGATTATCAGTCGACGTAGTAAAAACTATCATCACTTAAGTTATGGAAATTTGAACGTACTCGATGATAACTTTTTCGTGCAATTACTGCTTATTAACTTTAGGATTGCTTGAGTTTTAACTTATCGGGGTGCTGTTGTGAAGGTGATTAATCGAACGGCTATTTACGCAATGATTATGCTGGTAGCGGGTCTTGGGATTCCCATTATGGGTGCGTTGAGCGGTGGCTTAGGAGTAAAGCTAGCAAGCTCTGGGCTGGCGTCATTGACACTTTGTGCTGTGGGCGTAGTTATTTCCTTCAGCATTTTGTTTTTGCTGGAAGGTCTGCCTAAAAAACTCCCCGCAGAACCAGTTCCCATTCACTTCTACCTGGGCGGTTTTTGTATCGTTCTATATACGCTAAGTATTACCTGGGTTGGGCCCCGGTTCGGCATCGGGAATGCCGTTTGTTTTGTGCTACTAGGGCAGCTTATTTCAATGTCTACGATTGATCATTTTGGTCTGATGGGCGCGCCTCGTTCCCCTATTTCTTGGCAACGAGTTATCGGCTTACTATTAATGTTGGCGGGTGTTTTTTTAGTGGTGAAGGGCTTTTGATCCTGTCCCGTGTTAAGGCTTTTCGATATGCGAATAAGCGGTGCTAATGTAAATGCTTATTAGAAAATTAGCTCGAACATAAAGTACAAAAAACAATTAATAAGGAGTAAAAAATGACAATACCTATATGGATGCTATTTGGTTTTGCTATGTGGACGCTAACCGTTCTGCTGGGTAGCGTGGGTGTATATCGCTGGAGTCGTATATTAACTGGAAAAGTTGCCATTAAAGAATTTCGTGCCGATAAGGTAGAAGGAGACGACTGGTATCTTCGCGCCATGCGAGCCCACGCCAATTGTATTGAAAACCTTCCTGTGTTTGCCGTTATCGTGTTTGTTAGCTTCGTCAGCGGCGCATCTTCTGCAAACCTGGATATCATGGCCGTTGGCGTTCTTGTGGCTCGCATACTGCAATCTACGATTCATATTGCTGCAACGCCAACTAATACCATTGTACTAGTCCGCTTTATTTTCTATCTTCTGCAAGTGATATGCTTTTTTGGTATGGCGGGTGTGATAGTTAACCAGGCGTTATGAGTAAGGGTGATTTTTTACGGGAAAGACGTTGTTAAAACAGATGATGAGCGGTCGCTTTTCGAGCGGGCATCAAATTAATAGACAGGAATATTAAGATGGATGTGCTGAATAATACGTTTTTTTACGCAATGCTCATGTTGATAGCGGGTATAGGTATTCCTATTATGGGTGCACTGAGTGGTGGTTTAGGGCGAAGATTACAAAGCCCCGGTTTTGCGGTAACTATACTGTTTATTGTGGGTAGTGTTATTTCTTTAATCTATTTGTTTTTTGTTGAAGGCTTGCCTGAGACATTTCCGGTTGAACATATCCCTATTCAATACTATTTAGGCGGTGTTTTTATCGTTTTATATATGTTCAGTATTACCTGGGTTGGGCCTAAGTTTGGTATTGGAAACGCCATTTGTTTTGTATTACTTGGACAGCTTATTTCTATGACTGTGATCGACCATCTTGGCTTAATGGGTTCATTGCTTTACCCTGTTTCTATGCAACGTATTATCGGCCTGGTATTGATGTCGGCGGGCGTTTTTTTGGTAGTTAAACGGTTTGAATAAATTTTAGGGTAAGGATAGGTTCAGTTATTAGTTTAATGATCGCGGTGTAAAAAGGGTTTTTATACTGAACTAATTTAACAAAAAGAATTAACGAAAACTCAATCAATGTAAGAAGGTATTATATGGCTACTGATTTGCAGTTTGACGATGCGATAAATCGCGCTTTAAAGATGGCGTATCTAACACCAGAAATTGTTGATGCACGGGCTAAGGTCGTTCAAGCTCTTCAGGTACGTGTAGGACAAAAAGTGTTGGATATTGGCTCGGGCCCCGGTTTATTAGCGAGCGATATAGCCAAGCGTGTCGGCGAGGTGGGAGCTGTCGTTGGTATCGATTTGGCTGACAATATGCTGAACTCTGCTAGAGAGCTTTGTGCGGATACGCCCTGGGTTACGTTTGAACAAGCTGATGCGATGTTGTTACCTTTTGACGACAATAGTTTTGATGCGGTCGTTTCTACGCAAGTGTACGAATATGTGCCTGACCTTGAGGCAGCTCTGGTTGAGTTTGCACGAGTGCTTCGTCCTGGTGGGCACGGCGTGATTGTGGATACAGATTGGGCCTTCCCTTATTGGAATGCTGTAGATTTTACGTTGCATGACCGCATGGTTAAAGCCTGGAAAGGGCACTGTATGCAAGAATCTGTACCGCTACGCCTAGCGGCTGCTATCAAATCAGCTGGACTTCAACTCGTGAAGGTTCAGGCGCTGCCCATTAGCAATACCGTGTATGACGAAAATGGCTTTAGCTTTTGGTTATCCAGCATTATCAAAGCGTTTGCGGTGGGACGTAATGGCATAGAAAAACCCGATGCGGATCGTTGGATCAAAGACTTACATGAGCTTGGACGAAAGGGTGAGTATTTTTTTTGTATCAATAGGTACTTGTTTGAAATAACGAAGTGACTTAATTTGTTTTAAAACGTTTATTGAGAGCAGGTGCCCAGTCAACCTGAAAATTTTATGAGGACTTGAATTCTTAAGTTATTGCTGGTATGGCCGATAACTATTATTGTCCCCTGCAAACTTAGGAGCCCCTATGCCTGTTCAATCATCAACGACATTCAGTCAACAAGTTCAAACGTTAGCCAAAGCGGACGATAAAAAAGCTAATGGCCCTATGGGTTTAGCGGTTTCCGAGTTGGCGCAGACTAAAAATACAGCCAAAAAAGAGTTAAACGCTGCAATTCTCGAATCTACTATAAACATTAGCGCGGCTGATTCGCCTCAGGCGCTGGTGTTAAAAACGGCACTTGAGGGTATTAACGAAGCATTAAGTGCTACCCACGGTGATAACGCGATTCAAAATGCTTACGACTCGGGTTTAGATGTAAGCCCCGACACGACAGCCGAGCGTATTGTTTCGTTAAGTACGGCCTTCTTTTCGTCCTACCAGGATCAACATCCAGAATTGGAGCCTGAGGCGGCACTGATTTCTTTCACGGATCTCATTAAAGGCGGTATTGATACGGGCTTTACTGAAGCGCGCGACATATTGAGCGGTTTAAGCGTGCTAGAAGGTGATATCGCCAGCAATATTGATAAAACCTATGAGTTGGTACAGGAAAAATTAGCCGCTTTTATTGAAAACACAGGGTTGGCTGAAAATACCACCGATGTTGAGGCCTAAGAAAGACTGGGCAGCTGTGTAGCTCAAAAAATATGGAATAAAAAAAGGAGCGTTGATACGCTCCTTTTTATGTCGTCTACCTTGAAACGGTATTAACCTTTCGCAGCAAGAAACTCTAAGGTGAGTACGTTAAATTTTTCAGCGTGTTCCCATTGCGCCCAATGTCCACACTTACTCAATATATGCAGGTCGGCGTTTGGAATGCCCCATAAGAACTTAAGCCCGTGGTCGAGTGGGCAAAAACGGTCATCTCGGCCCCAAATGATAAGCGTTTCCGCTTGAACTTCCTGCAGCCTGGGTGTGAAGTCGGTAACGATGACGCCTGAACTGGCAAAGCTTTTCATGAAGTTTTCGAGGTGTTCAGGCTTTCTCATCATGTTTTCAAAGCGCCCTGCAATCAGTTCATCACTCATGCCGGAAGGATCATAAACGAAGACCTCGATCATCTTTTTCAAGGCGTCCAGAGACGGGTTTTGATACAGCGCAACTAATAGTTTAATACCTTCGAGAGGCATGGGTGAAAACATGCTTTGACCACCACCGCCAGCGCCCATTAATACCATTTTGTCCAATCGCTCTGGAAATTCGAGTGAAAAACTCAGTGCGGTTGCGCCCCCCATCGAGTTACCAACGAGGTGAGCCTTTTCAATGCCGAGCTCGTCCATTAAGCCTTTTGTGGCGCGCGCGCTCAATACATCACGCGCTAAGTCTGTCACCGTGGCGTCTGATTTATTAAAGCCGGGGCAATCTAACAAGATAGTGCGGTATTTTTTTGAAAACACTTCAATATTACGAGAAAAATTGCTCCAACCAGCTGCGCCAGGGCCACCGCCGTGCAACATGATAACGGTTTCATCACCGTTCCCTGCTTCGTTGTAATGCAGGTTCATATCCAAATTGTTGATGTAAACGCTTTTACTGGTGTTTTGTTCGGTGAGTATGCTCATTTTATTATCCTAAGGGTTCGGTGTTTTTTTAACGCTGAAATAATACAACACAAGTATAATTAAATGCTAATTTATTGCGTCAATTTTCAACCATAACCAGAGGGATGTAGCCTCAATGAGTGATCAGAAAAACATGGGTGGAAGAGCGGATACCCCGAACCAGTGCTGATGAAAATAAACGAGTATGGCGAATAGAGTAATTCCTATTAATATTGCCCAAGCATTCAACTCGTTTAATACTAATTTATTGCGGCCAGAAACAATGGCGGCAAAAGGAATGTACGACGTTTGGTTGGCGAATTTTTGCCAGGCATCGCCATAGCGAGTACGGTATTTTCGGTCTAAATTCATTGGCCCGATAAGGCCCTCAAAGGCAATGGTGCCAAAAAGCCAGTGTGAGGCCCAGTCACCGTTGACGATAAAATGAGCCAGGCCCCATAGACCAAGTGCTATAAGTGCTCCATGTCGCGTAATGCGTATCATACCTTTCGCGCTGACCTGGTCAGGAGGGAGGATGCCGAGGGTGGTGGGGTTTTTGTCAAATACACTCAAGGGTAGCATTAGACAAACTAGAAACATCAATAGCAGGCTGAGTGGTTTTAGGCTGTCGGCGGTTCCCCAGGTCGGTTGGTAGGGAGCGGCGGCGAATGCAAAAGCCATCCAGCTTAATGCTATAAAAATACTGAGTGAAAATAATATTTTGAATAGGTTTTCACCGAGGGCACGGACAAAAAATGCGCGTAATGGGCTGCCGGATACTATCCAGTGCATGGCAAGAAAAAATAAACACGCCGCTATTAAGTTTTCCATACTCATAGGCCTCTTTAAAATAAAAAACCAGCACTGATTATTCTAGTGCTGGTTTGTAAGGTATTACACCAGTTTATATAGTTAATAACACTAAGACTTATAAAGGTAGATCCAGACCGTAACCTTTTTTCTCAATGCTGTGACCAAAAATATCACCGATATAATGTTCTTGCCCTATGGGCTTGTAGTCCTCGCCGAAGCCGAGCTCTAGCAGCCAATTAGAGGGTGTTGCGCAATAGAAGGTGTAAAGTTTATCGTTCGCGTGCATACCTAATTGTAAAGCAACGTCAATTCCTTTGTTTCGGACGGCGTCGTGCGAGATGCCAAGGTCATAAATATTGTCATACTCAAGCATTAGATGGTTGATGTTTTTTTCCATACCAGGCAAGCCAAACGCTATATTGTGCTGGCGGTCGTTACAGGTCATAAAAATGGGTTGGGCGACGGCGCCATTGAGCATTTGAATACGATATTCTACTGACCCCGTTAAACCGAGTAATTCGTAGAACTGGTAGGTCGCTTCATTGTCGTCAGCTTTTATTAACGCGTGGCCAAGGCCCTGAGTGCCGGTGGCAAACTTGCCGTACATAGGGCGAGAAGGGTGGAAAGGCTTCATTACATCGACCTGCGGACTCCAAAAAATTTCTGTTGGGATGCCGGAGGGGTCTTTAAGTTTTATTAGACCTAAAACGTGGCGTTCGCGAACTTCATCTTCGCTGGCTATACGATAATCAATACCCGCGTCTGCAAATTTTTCTGCCATAGCGTGTAAATCTTTTTCAGTATCAACACGCCAACCCATATAGCACATATCATCCTCATCAGATTTGTGGATGGCTATACGGTGGTGGTGATTATCCATACGTAAGAACAGGCAGTTTTCATCTGTGTCACTTGCAAGTTCCAGCCCAATACACTGTGTTGCAAAATCATGCCATTCATCTAGTTTAGTGGTATTAAAGCCGACATAACCCAATTCTATAACCTTACTCATTTTTTTCTCCTAACGGTTTATATTAAATAAATGTTCTTAGTGCTATAGATAAACGTTTAAGCTTTTATTCATAAAAATATTTTGGTCAAGAATGATTTTTCGTTTCGCCAGTTTCAGTTCACCGTCTACCCGACGCAAGGTATCCGTCCGGTGTCCGACCATGGTGTGTTCTTCGTCTTCATTCATATTACGGCGCACCGTGATGAGCGAATAAACGGTGTACTCATCCGGCTTTTCGCTTAGTTCGACTTCGATGTTAGTGACGATA
Organism: Cycloclasticus sp.; assembly: GCA_033791505.1. Taxonomy (GTDB): domain Bacteria; phylum Pseudomonadota; class Gammaproteobacteria; order Methylococcales; family Cycloclasticaceae; genus Cycloclasticus. The sequence continues at coordinate 5,385 of JASJGO010000192.1, read as the reverse complement.
TGTGCGGCTCGCGTAGCGGGGTCTTCTGACCAGCAAGTACCCGTTTCAGTACGCATAACGCGTTTTATAAGGTCTGGCATGCTGTCGTTATAGTAAGCCTGATCGTAAATCGTGGGTTCTTTGTGATTTTTGCGGTAGCGTTGGTAACGGTAGGGCATCCAGTAGTGCACGTCGTCAGTTAACATGCTGAGCCAGTCACGAAATTTTTCGTTATCTTGTAAGCGCGCTTCACGATACAAAAATTGTTGTACTTCGTTGATTAGCTCGATAGATACGGAGGCAGGTTTGATTGTTTCTTGTGCGGTACTCATAATTTTCTCCTAAACAGTGGGTTTACCGGCGTATCGAGGCGTATATCGCGTAGGGATATCGCCCCATTTATCGGCATTCATCAAATCTGCCCAACGCTGGTAAAATTGTCGCTGATTGGCGTCATTGAACTGCCCAGCGTAAATCGTGCCTGGTAACTCTTCGTGTTCAATTTTTCTGTTAATGCCGCAACCGTAATGTAACTTTTCCTGGCGAGTCAGATAACCTTTATTAACTTGCGTGTTGCCTTCCCAGTTCTCACCGTCGTCCATTTCTAATACACCGGCGGGGTTAAACGTTTGCATACAGCCGATATTGATTTCCTGTTTAATTTCATCCGGCATACTTTTATTGACGATGGTCCAGGTGCGAAGCTCCAATTTTTTTGGGCCTCTCGGTAGCCATACGCGGAAGGTTTGAATGCCAGGTAAAAAAGAACAGTTAGGAAACATGGATACAGAGGCAAGAGAACCAAAAATGGTCGAGCGTAGTTCCCCTAGGCGTTCTTTCATCTGTGGTTTTACTACGTTCTGCACGTACTCGGTCCATTTAGGGCGGCCAGCGATAATCACATCAGCATAACCATCGGTACCAAATTCCCAACCGTGACCATTCATGCTGGCGTGATAGGATCCTTCGGTGACGGCCTGGCCAAAACCTTCGCCATTGTTCATGGCCTTAAGACCAGAATCATGGTTCCACAGTGCATGATAGGCATCACCAATAAAGTTTTCAACGCCAAACTTCCAGTTGGCATTGACGTAGGACTTGATACCACCACCGATGAATTCGGTACCGCCGCCATCACCGTCGAGCATCATATCCAGATACCAGCGGAAATCACCGAGCCACTCCTCTAATGAGGGTGCTTCGTCGTCAAAAGTGGCAAATATCAGGCCTTTATACGTATCAACGCGGGCTTGTCTTGGACCCCATTTTTCTTTATCAATATCGCCTTTGTCGTACACGTGTTCATTGGCAAGGGCACCCAGTTTGCCGTCAATGCCAAAACTCCAGCCGTGATAGTTACAGGTGAATGAGCGAGTGTTGCCATCATCGGCGTAACAAAATTTATTACCACGGTGCGGGCAAGAGTTTAAATAAACCTTGACGCTTTCATCCTTTTGGCGAGCGACGATAACGCCGTCTTCACCCATATAGGTGGTATAAAAATCATTGACGTTAGGTAGCATCGAGTCATGCGCGACAAATTGCCATGCTTTGGCAAATATCTGCTTTAATTCTTGCTCGTAGATGTCTTGATCCCAGAAGATGCGGCGATCAACCCATCCCTCTTTGGTATCGATATATTCATTGAAGTCGGTGTGCTTATTCATGATGGGTGATTTCTCCTGATAGAAATTAATGCTTTATTGTCTTTACCAATCCAATATTGTTGTAAGAATTGTATTACTATGCGCTGCAGGATTTTTTGATATGGATCAGTAAAATAGGAATTGAAGGAGGTTTTGACCGTGGTACAGGTTATTCGAATAATTATAGCCAGCCTATGTTTGTGTTTATTAGTCTCAAACGTGGCATTAGCGCATGGTGTAGATGGCAATACAGAACGATTTTTACTCGCTAATGAAGGTGTGGCTATCGGGCCGTTTTTGTATATAGGCGCAAAACATATGGTCACGGGATACGATCACTTGCTTTTTCTAGTGGGTGTTATTTTCTTTTTGTTTCGCAAGCGTGAAGTACTGCTATACGTCAGTTTATTTACCCTGGGACATAGCGTAACGCTATTGTTTGGCGTATTGAATGATATCGCCGTTAACCCTTATTTAATTGACGCTATTATTGGATTGTCCATCGTTTATAAGGGCTTTGATAACGTGGGTGGTTTTAACCGGCTGCTCGGTTTTCAACCGAATACAAAAATAGCTGTGGCGGTGTTCGGTTTGTTCCATGGTTTCGGTCTGGCGACAAAAATACAAGATTTCTCGCTGCCTAAAACAGATTTATGGAAAAACTTATTAGCCTTTAATGTCGGCGTAGAGTTAGGTCAGTTTATTGCCCTGGTGTTTATTTTAATTGCGCTGAGTTTTTGGCGTAGGCATGCCAGTTATTATTCTTTTTCAACAGCAACCAATACATTGTTAATGTCCGGCGGATTCGTTCTGTTTGGCTATCAAATGGTCGGTTACTCAATCACAGGTTAAAACCTTATGAATAAAATAGAACATCCGATCCAGTCCACTAAATCACTTATCAAGGCCACGTTAGCCGCTATCTTGTTAGCGCTGGTTATTTTAATAACGGCTGTACTTCCCGCTGAATACGGTATAGACCCAACGGGCCTGGGTGAAGTAATGGGCTTAACGGCGCTGGCTGCTCCTGCGGAGGAGTCTAGTGAAACAATGGCTGGAACGTGTGATGAGAGCGCGTATGAGCAGGATGACTCGATAACAATAGTCGTGCCCGCACAAAGTGGCCTGGAATATAAATTTTATCTGGAAAAAGCCGCGGTGCTAAATTATTCCTGGCAGACCGATGGTGGCGTGCTGTATTTTGATTTTCACGGCGAGCCGAAAGGCGATAAAACGGGGTACTTCAAAAGCTTTGAAGAAGATACGGCTAATCAGCAAGAAGGATCGCTCACCACACCATTTGCCGGATCACACGGTTGGTACTGGAAGAATACAAGTCGGTCACCAGTAACGCTAGTGTTGAAAACGCAGGGCAATTATCAGGTTATAGGCTTGAGATAAAATTAGGTTTGGCTTAAGCGGGTCGGTCCAAAGGGCGATTAAAGCTTAAAAAAATACGGATAGGGTGATGATGTTTTTACACAGGCTCAAAATTTATACTAATTCGCTGCTTGGGTGTATTATTGAAATTGTCTAGTGTTGGATAAGTTTTAGTTATGAAGATGATACCCTTGATTACAACTTGTAACACCAGCAAGCTTTTTATTTTAGTACTTTGCCTGCTCGTGTTCGACGGCGTTGGATCTGCTGACGTATACAAATATAAAGACGCGGATGGTCATTGGCAATTTTCCGATACGCCTAAAAAAGGATCGGTTGCCACTGCTCATCGTTCCTATAAAAGTGCTGCTGCACTAAATGCGCCTAAAAATTTTATTACGTTGCTGAGTAAGAAATATCATCCGCAAAACCCAATTCAAAAAGCCACCCTCGCTGTGGTGACGGTAAAAACTGAACTGGGTTCTGGCTCAGGTTTTTTTGTATCAAAAGACTGTTATCTCATTACCAATAAACACGTAGTACGCCCAGCTAAAGGTAAACAGTGGGATTCTACTCAGGCGAAAATTCAACAAAATGCGTCATCGTTCCAACGCACGAGATCGCAAATTGCAGATGAAAAGGAACGTCTAAGCATCAATAAAGAAAAGCTGGATCAATTTAGAGACTATATGAACGGCCTTTCGTCGGGCAAAGAAAGGGACGTAGCGGAAAGAGAGTACGCCTTACATGAACAGCGTTACCTGCAAGATAAGCGGCATATTGAAACGGTTTCTGAGCGGTTTAGCGAAGACGAGGGAAAATTTTTACAACAACAATCTGACTTTAATTTTTCAAGTAGCGTCGCAAACGTAGCTCAGTCGTTCGACATTACCTTAAAGGACAATACTACTGCCAGAGCAAATCTGGTGAAGGTGTCTTCCTCTGAGGATTTAGCCTTACTTAAAATTAATGCCTGCCAGTCACCCTTTTTAACGCTTCATCCTACAGGGGTATTATCGCAAGGAATCGACGTTTACGCCGTGGGTAGCCCGTTGGGTTTACGTGACCAGCTTACAAAAGGCACGATAACGAATGTATCATCAAATGGTATCGCTACCGACGCCCAAATATTGCCCGGTAATAGTGGGGGACCACTAATAACCAGCGATGGATTGGTGGTGGGAGTTAATACGGTTAAGGTTGCAAACGAATCAGCGCTAAATACCGGGTTTGGTATAGCCATTCCCGCCAGTCAGATTACCAAAAACTTTGCCAGTTATCTGCGTTAGATAACAGGGGAGTTGCTCACACTTTTATCTAATTAGAGAATTATTAATGGATCCATTTATTGAGGTTTGTTTGTCCAAAGATCGACTGTTACGTGGTCGAGTACGCTTGATGGGTAACGTGTTGGGCGAGGTTATCAAAAGTCAGTCAGGCCCTGATGTGTTACGGCGTATTGAATATTTACGTAAAGGTTTTATCCGTTTGCGTGAACGTTTTGATAAGGCCGAGCTTGAACAACTTAAAGGCTATATTGAACGCCTGTCTGCGGAAGAAATAAGGCCTGTTATTCGTGCTTATACGACGTACTTCCAATTGGTTAACATCGCTGAAGAAAACTTTTTACATCGCCAGCGTAGACGTTATGCCGCATCTGGAAAGCGACTTTGGGAAGGGTCTTTTGATCATTGCATTCGACAATTGTATGAAGCTAAGGTCGACGCCAAGGCTTTGCAAAACCTGTTAGCGGATGTTTGTTATATGCCTGTGTTTACAGCCCATCCTACTGAAGCTAAGCGGCGTACTACCATGTTGCAATTAAGGCGAATTTTTGAGGCTAATGAAGGCATTGACAGCCAGGCTATGACGTTGGACCACAAAGCGCATTGGCGCCGCGCGTTAAAAATACGCGTACAAACCCTGTGGAAAACAGATGAGGTGCGACCTGCTAAACCAGATGTTCGGCATGAAATACGTATGGGTATGTATCACTTTAAAGCCAGCTTATTTGAGGCCGTACCAATTGTTTATAGGCGCTTGCAAGACGCGATTGAACGCGTATACGGTGAACATTCGGATATCGATATCCCAAGTTTATTAAGTTTTGGCAGCTGGGTCGGTGGTGACCGTGACGGTAACCCTAATGTGACGGCAACGACGACTCGAGAAGCGATATTGATACAACAGCGAACGATTGTTGCCCATTACCTGAATAAAATTGATCAATTACTGGAAATCTTCACCCAATCCGAACATTTTTGTAACCCGTCTGCTGCTTTTAAGACCTCACTCGATATGGATGACCATTATCGTGAGTCATTTGGTAATCTGTGGCCGGCACTTTTTCCGCAAGAACCTTATCGACGCAAGTTATACA
>JASJGO010000191.1:0-4713 GCA_033791505.1 Cycloclasticus sp. | reverse complement strand
GCAAAGAACGACTTCATATCCGTGCTGCCTAAACCGTAAAAATTATTATCCCGCTCGGTGAGTTTAAAAGGATCTTGCTGCCAGTGGCGATCGTCATAAGGTACGGTGTCGGTATGACCGGAAAGAATCAGGCCGTCCGCGCCTTTATAGCGAGGCCCGATGGTGGCAATCAGATTTGCTTTGCCCGTTTGCTTTGCCAAGGGCTGTATCACGACGTCAAAGCCGAGGTTTTCCAGCCACTCTGCCAGCAGCTGGATCACTGGCAGATTGCTTTGGTCGTAGGTGTCGCTAGTACTACTAACAGAAGGCGTGCCAATCAGGGCACGCATCATATCGAGGGTGTTGAGCGGCTTAATCAACCTCGCTATTAATCTTTATCGGTTACAGCGCCATCAGATGCAGAGCTGACTAATTTGGCGTATTTGGACAAAACACCACGCGTATAGCGAGGTTCAGGCTTAACCCACTTAGAAAGGCGTTGTTGAATCACCTCATCATCAAGGTGTAATTTGAGCTCGTTTTTAACGCTGTCGATGGTGATCGTGTCGCCGTCTTCAACGATGGCAATAGCACCACCCTGATAGGCTTCAGGCGTGATGTGGCCGACTACAAAACCGTGTGTGCCACCAGAAAAACGACCGTCCGTGATAAATGCCACCTTGTCGCCAAGTCCACGACCCATAATGGCAGAGGTAGGAGCGAGCATTTCTCTCATGCCCGGGCCGCCTTTGGGGCCTTCGTAGCGAATAACGAGTACGTCACCCTCTTTTATAGAACCGTCCAAAATGCTGGCCATCGATTCTTCTTCCGAGTTAAAGACGCGCGCTTTACCAGTGAAGCCAAGCCCTTCTTTACCCGTGATCTTAGCGACCGCACCTTCTGTGGCCAGGTTGCCGTGGAGCACGACCAAATGGCTGTCTTTTTTAATGGCGTTATCGAGCGAGCGGATGATGTCCTGATCAGCGGGATAGGGTGCGACCTCAGCCAGATTTTCAGCCAGGCTTTTACCGGTGACGGTTAAGCAGTCACCGTGCAGTAGGCCCGCTTCTAACAGGATTTTCATTAGCGGTTGAATACCGCCGATGTCGATCAGTTCGCCCATGGAGTATTTGCCACTCGGCTTTAAGTCAGCGACCATCGGCACGCGCTTGCCAATTTCTGTGAAGTCTTTTAGTTTTAACTTTACATTGGCGCTGTGCGCCATAGCGAGCAAATGCAGAACGGCGTTGGTTGAGCCGCCCAGCGCGATAACAACGGTAATGGCGTTTTCGAAGGCCTTGCGGGTCATGATATCTCGAGGCTTAATATCAAGTGCTAATAAATTTAGAACCGCTTTACCGGCGTCTTCACAATCTTTTTTCTTATCGCTAGAAATGGCCGCTTGAGCCGAACTATTGGGTAAACTCATGCCCATCGCTTCAATTGCCGAGGCCATTGTATTGGCAGTATACATGCCACCGCAAGAGCCAGCGCCGGGGATGGCTTTTGATTCAATGGCGTGTAGCTCTTCGTCATCGATTTGGTTGTTCGCGCGTGCGCCGACGGCTTCAAAGACAGAAATAATATCGAGTTTACGTTGTTTGTGACAGCCTGAAAGAATGGTTCCGCCATAAACGAATACACTAGGTCGGTTTAAGCGCGCCAGTGCGATCATGCAGCCAGGCATATTCTTATCGCAGCCACCAATAGCAACTACGCCATCAAAGCCCTGACAGCCGACGACTGTTTCAATCGAGTCGGCGATCACTTCACGCGACGTTAAGGAGTACTTCATACCCTCGGTGCCCATGGAAATGCCATCAGAAATGGTGATGGTGTTAAAAATGATGCCTTTACCACCAGCAGAATCTACGCCACGTACGGCGTCATCCGCCAGTCCGTTAATATGCATATTGCACGGCGTTACCATCGCCCAAGTAGACGCGACGCCAACCTGAGGTTTTTTAAAATCGGCGTCATTAAATCCTACGGCGTGCAGCATGGCGCGGCTTGGTGCGCGCTCCATACCGTCAACTACCTGAGAGGAAAACTTTCTACTATCGTTCTTTTTGTCGGACATATTGTGCTCGTATATAAGGGTTTAAAATGGCGATTGCCAGGATGACTTTCTGCGCCAGGTGAGTTTTGGAAGTATAAATCCAAGGAAAATTCCGAAAAGTAAAACGCTCGCGCCAATTAAAAACCAGTCTTGCGAGTCGCTGTTTTTCAACATATCGTTTTCCCTTTTAAGGCTTTCTAATTCGCGCTCGATGTTGACTACGCGTTGTTGAAGGTGGTCTCGTTCTTGAAGAATTTGCACGGCGTTACTCGATGTTTCGCGTAACTGTTCTAACTCCCGTGATAAAGATGTATTTAGCTGCTTTAGTTCGCCCGTCTCAGAATCCAGGCTGCCTTTTTGCGCTATCAGCTCGGCGAGTTGTTGCTTGGCGCTTGTGGTTTCAGCTTGCAATTTTGTGGCGCTAGCCTCTGCTCTAGCCAAGCGAGACTTGGCCGAAGGAGATTTATTAAGTAAGCGGCTAAGTACCCAGCCTTCTCGAGAAGGACTTATGGCTACTTTTGAATAGCCGGATTCTGTATCGCGTTCAATTACGTTGATTTTGCTGCCGCTTTTTAAAGTGGCAATAATGCGATGCGTAGAGCTTTTGCCCGAGCGAACCATGATTTCAAGCTCATCTGACACATAGGCCGTTTCAGCCATGACGGTGCTGCTGGTAAAAAGGACCAGGCTTAAGAGAATTTTGCTGAGGAAATAGTTTTTATTATCAGTGCGTAGCATGCCAGTCATTTATTTAATTAAAAATTCTAATAGGGCCTTTTGCGCGTGCAGGCGGTTTTCTGCTTCATCCCAAACAACGCTTTGTTGGCCGTCTAATACGTCGCCGCTAACTTCTTCGTCGCGATGCGCAGGCAAACAGTGCATAAACAGGGCATTTGGTTTAGCTAGCGCCATGATGGTCGAGTTAACGCAGAAGCCAGTAAAGGCTTTTTTGCGATCTTTTTGCTCTTGTTCCTGTCCCATGCTGGCCCAGACGTCGGTGACGATTAAGTCTGCGTCTACGGCAGCTAAGGCTGGGTCGTGGAACAGTTGAACGTGATCAGCAGTGGCGTCAAGTAACTCTTTCTCGGGTTCGTATCCAGCTGGGCAGGCAATAGACAGTTTAAAGTCGAGTAGTTTTGCGGCATTCATATAAGATTGGCACATATTGTTGCCATCGCCAATCCAGCAGACGTGCTGGCCTTTTATATCGCCTCGCTTTTCAAACCAGGTTTGCAGATCAGCCAATAACTGGCAAGGGTGAAAGCGATCCGTTAAGCCATTAATGATGGGTACAGACGAATATTTTGCAAAGTTGACAACCGTGTCGTGTTTATTCGTGCGCAACATAACGCCATCGACCATGCGAGAAATTACGCGAGCTGAGTCTTCTATCGGCTCGCCACGACCTAATTGTGTATCTCTGGGGGATAAGAATAGAGCGCTGCCGCCAAATTGAGCCATGCCGGCCTCAAAAGAAATACGAGTCCTAGTGGATGATTTTTCAAAAATCATCGCGAGAACTTTATTTTTTAGTGGCTCATGAATGGTATTTTGAGCGCGCATTTTTTTAAGTTCGATGGCTCGAAATATCACCGAACGAAGCTCGTCGGCGCTTAAATCGTTAAGAGTAATAAAATGACGTGGTTTCATTGCACTACTTTACAGAAAGACAGCGTTAATGGGCAATAATTAACTGACTAACAAGGTCGACAATCATGTCTGCCTCCTCATCAGTGATCGTCAGTGGAGGTAAAAGACGAATTACATTATTTGAAGAGACGTTAATCAGCAACTTATGATCGAGCGCCTTGTTTACTAGTTCAGGACACGGTGTGGTCAATTCGATTCCAATCATAAGTCCTTTTTGCCTTACTTCGACCAGTTTATCGCAGCCCATTAGTTTTTGTTTGAAAGCCCCGCTCATTTTTTCGCCGAGTTGAGCCGCGCGCTCACATAGCTGGTCGCGTTGAATAATTTCAATTACCTTTAATGCAGTTGCGCAAGCCAATGGGTTGCCGCCAAAGGTAGATCCGTGTGAACCTGCAGTTAATAAACCGCTGGCTTTCCCCGAGCTTAGGCAGGCGCCAATTGGCACGCCGTTACCCAGTGCCTTTGCCATTGTTACCACATCGGCCATAATGCCGTTTTGTTGGCTGGCCAAAAAAGTACCCGTGCGTCCCATGCCGGATTGAATTTCATCGAGCATGAGTAAGCAGTCGTGTTCGTCACACCAGGCCCGCAGTTCGTTCAAATAGTTCGCGTCTGGAATATTAATGCCGCTTTCGCCCTGAATAGGTTCAACTAGCACGGCCACGATATTAGGCTGATGCTCAGCTAAGGTTTCCAACGCTGCGATATCATTATAAGGGATATGGCAAAAACCTTCTGGAAGCGGTGCAAACCCCGCCTTAACTTTAGAGTTCCCCGTAGCGGTTAAGGTCGCCAGCGTCCGACCATGAAAACTATTATGCGCCGTTACGATCAGCGGCTTAGTGATGTTTTTGCTATCAGCAAAGCGGCGAGCAATTTTGATCGCGGCTTCATTCGCCTCGGCGCCAGAGTTACTAAAAAAAACGTCAGTCATCCCGGTCAGTTCGCAGAGTTTATCGGCCAGCTTTTCTTGCTTTTCAATGTAGTATAAATTTGAGGTGTGCAACAAGGTGTTGGCTTGCTCG
>JASJGO010000190.1:0-5011 GCA_033791505.1 Cycloclasticus sp. | reverse complement strand
CAGAATTTGCTCTCACTGCGAAACTCAGATAGATATTCGCCCTTTACCCGGCATGGATATAGACTTATTGCGCGCCGACCTAAAAAAACGGCTCAGCAAGGTGCTGCCTGTAGAGAGCAGGCTTGAGCTGACCTACCGGCCCATCTTTTGCGGCGTACCACCGTTTGAAACAGCATCCGACGCAAGGCTCACCCGTCTCGTTGAATCGCTCACTGGGAAAACGGCTGAGTCTGTCGCCTTTGGTACCGAAGCGCCTTATTTAACAACGCTAGGAATAGATACCATCGTTATCGGTCCGGGCAATATTGATCAGGCTCACCAGGCGAATGAGTATATTCCTGCCAATCAAATTGCACCTTATTGCGATTTTTTGCGGAGCATAATACAAAAAACTTGTATTAATTAGCTCTTAACGCAAATTTTTTGCGTTAAAATTAATATAATTGCGTTTTTTGCAAATTATTATTAAAATGCCCGTATGTTAAATGACTCAGCTTTTATTATTTACAAGTTTGGTGGCGTCAAAGCCTTAGCATCCGCTATTAACAAAGACCCCGCCACTATTTATCGCTGGACCTACCCTAAAAGCAAAGGCGGTACCGGTGGAGTTATCCCTACCTCGGCTATAAGCAAAATCGCCGAAGCCGCTCAGTTATTAAATATATCGCTAGATAATGATGACAGCAATCAAGCACAGCTATCTGCTCAGCACGACACAAACGCTCCGCTACACTCCCATCAATTTGTTAACTGGTTTAGGAGTACCGCGCCTTATATTCACGCCCATCGAGGCAAAACGTTTGTTATCAGCTTCAACGGTGAAGCGGTAGATGATGGACAGTTTTCCGATCTGGTTGAAGATTTTGCGCTGTTAAACAGCCTGGGTATTAAGCTGATTCTGGTGCACGGCATTCGCCCACAACTGGAAAAAAAACTGGGCGCCAGCGGACAGGCCAGTTATGTTTATCAGCACCTTAGGGTGACCGACAAAGAAACGCTTGAACTGGCTAAAGAGGCTGTTGGAACGGTACGCACCAATATTGAAGCTCAGCTGTCAAGCAGCCTGGCTAACACACCAATGGCTGGGGCAGGCATAAGCGTCGCTTCCGGCAACATTATCGTCGCCAAACCCATCGGCATTATCGATGGCGTTGACTACCAGTTTACCGGAGAAGTTCGCCGCGTAAATAGCAGCTTTATTGCAGAAAAATTAGCCTCAGGACACATTATTCTTGTTTCTCCGTTGGGTTATTCACCAAGCGGCGAGGTATTTAACTTGCGTAGTGAAGAAATAGCCACCGCTATAGCCACCGCTATAAAAGCCGATAAATTAATTTTAATGACCGAACGTACAGAGCTTTTAACCGATAAAAATCAACTTATCCGCCAGCTAACGACAGAACAAGCTGAAGCTATTTTAGAGTCCTCTGATGATCATCAGGACGACGCCTACCTCCATTTACAGGAAGCTATTCGCGCTAGCAAATTAGGCGTAAAACGAATTCATTTAATTAACCGTAAAATTAATGGCGGCATACAACTGGAACTATTTACCCGCCAAGGAGCCGGTACGCTGATCAGCGTCAAACCATTTGAAGACGCTCGCCAGGCAACTATCGATGACATATACGGCATTATCGAACTGATCCGTCCATTAGAAGAACGCGGCCTACTCACCTACCGCTCTCCTGAGACAATCGAAAAAGATATCAGTAAGTTTCATATCATCACGCAAGAAGGATTAATCACTACCTGCGCAGCCCTATATGAATACCCACAGGCATCAATGGGGGAGCTGGCCTGCGTTGCCGTTCATCCTAGTTACCGCACTGGCGAACGCGGAGATTATTTATTGAAAATGATAGAGACTAAAGCGATTGCAATGGGCCTGACTAAGCTCTTTGTACTTACCACACAAAGCAGCCACTGGTTCGTAGAAAGGGGTTTCAAGCTTGCATCGATCGATGAGCTGCCTGACGAAAAGCGTACGCATTACAACTACGCGCGACGTTCCAGCATTCTCATTAAAAATCTAATCTAATTCGGCTCCTTATTTCGAACCGAATTAAGATTCTACGTCTATACTTTAACTACTGGCTAAAAAGCCTTAAAGCTAAAAGACACTCTAAATTAGATTATGAACGTTTTCTCAGCTGATCCATTTAACGACTCGGAGATTAAGGTACTACAAATATCTGATCTGCATTTGTTTGCCACTACTGATCAACGGCTGGTGGGCATTAATACCGAGGCAAGTTTTTTATCCATCTTAAATCTCGCTCAAGAGAAAAGTTGGCCACCTGACTTAATTTTCCTCACCGGTGACTTAAGTCAGGATGGATCTGAAGCATCTTACCACCGACTAATTGAACACTTAGCACCATTAGCAACACCCTGTTTTGTACTTCCTGGCAACCATGATACGCCCGATAAACTAACTACGATTTTCAATCAACCGTTTGTTTCGTATCAACCGTTTTTACATCACGGGGAATGGTTGTTTGCATTTCTTAATTCAGAAACACCGAACGAAGAAGGCGGCACCCTAGACGAAAGGGAAATAGAGCGGCTTGCCGTTGAAATTAACTCACACCCCAATAAGAAAATTCTTATTTGCTTGCACCATCAATTAAAACCCGTCGGTAGCGAGTGGATGGACAGCATGAAAGTTGTAAACCCAGAGTCGCTGCTTAAACTCATTACCAAACATTCTAATATTCGCGGCATTATTCACGGTCATATTCATCAAGCCTACGAAAGTAAAATTGCCCAAGCCAGCATCTTTGGCTCCCCATCGACCTGTTTTCAATTTAAACCGTTAAGCAAGGACTTCGCAATTGATAATGCTACCCCCGGTTACCGTTGGCTAAAATTACAATCCAATGGAAAGATACAAACTGATATTATCAGGTTAGAAAAAATGCCCGCCAACCTCGATAAAAACTCAATCGGCTACTAAATCGATCCGCTTATTTTTTATGTAGATCTGGCGTAATACCAGGAAATAAACAGGACCACATTTCAGTTAGCGCACTCAGGTAAACGTTCCTCTTAAAGTGCACCACGTCAAACGCTGGCTCCCAATAATCGGCCCAACGCCAGCGATCAAATTCCGGCGTATCCGTTTTATCAAATGAGATATGCGCCTCATCTCCGACGAATCGCAGCATAAACCAAATTTGTTTTTGCCCTTTACACAGAGGAAAGCTATCCTTTCGAACAAATCGCCTGGGCAAATCATAATAAACCCACTCCCCCGTTCGGCCAATCACCTCTACCGAATCGGAGTTTAAACCAATCTCTTCGTACAGCTCGCGGTACATCGTCTGCTCAGGTGTTTCACCTTCATCCATACCGCCCTGAGGGAATTGCCAACCCGACTGGTTTGCGCGCCTCGCCCAAAATAGCTTATTGTGTTGGTTGCATAAAATGATGCCAACATTACGCCGATACCCATCGTCATCAATCATAATCAATTCATTAAACTAAATTTATTGCAGATCATTATAGCCACGTTTTAAATCAGCGCGAGCTTACATTACAAAATGATTGGGAATCATTTAGATCTATGTCAGACTTGTCATTCATGGCCAGAGACCGTAAGTTTCATTGAAGTGGGCCCTGCTCAACGGCACCTTCTACTTACTTCAACTTAATACCGACGTACAGACATATGAGTTTAGCGATTTTTGATTTAGATAACACCTTAATTAGTGATGATAGCGACCACCTTTGGGGGCAGTTTTTAGTAGAAAAAAAACTCGTCGATAGCGAACATTACGACAGAGTGAACACTCAGTTCTACCATGACTATTGCCAGGGAAACTTAGACATTGCTCAGTACCTGACTTTCGCACTATCATTTTTAGCCGAACACCCGCTGGAAAAGCTACATCAATGGCGCGAGCAGTTTATCAATGAGAAAATACGCCCTCTCGTTCTACCAGCCGCGCAGGCCTTAGTCAAAAAGCACGCCGACATGGGGGACACATTAATTGTTATCACCGCCACCAATCAATTTGTGACAGAGCCCATCGTTAAACTATTTGGTATTCCTAATATGTTAGCGACAGAACCTGAACTAATTGACGGCCGCTATACCGGGCGTTATGTAAACGAACCTTGCTATCAGCAGGGTAAAGTTACGCGATTAAACCAATGGCTGGATAGTAACAACGCCGACCTGGCAGACAGTACATTTTATAGCGACTCACACAACGACATACCGTTGCTAGAAAAAGTAAGCCACCCAATTGCAGTAGACCCAGATGAAAAACTCAAACGGCATGCTGACGAAAACTCCTGGCGCATCATTAGTTTACGCTAAGCTATGACGCACATTAATCGCTGCTCATGGGCAAAAAAACCTCTTGATATCATTTACCACGATGAAGAATGGGGTGTTCCATTAAAAGACGACCGCAAACTATTTGAGTTTCTTATTCTTGAGGGTGTGCAAGCAGGGCTCAGCTGGTCGACAGTTTTACAAAGGCGTGAGGCTTATCGCGAAGCTTACGATCGCTTCGACCCCGTCTTAGTCGCGAGTTACGGAGCACAAAAAATCAGTCAACTTCTTAGCAACCCGCAACTGATTAGAAATAAATTAAAAATTAACGCCAGCGTGAAAAACGCTCAGGCTTTTTTAGCAACACAGCAAGAATTCGAAACGTTTGCTAACTATTTATGGGCCTTTGTAGATCACCACCCCGTTATTAATCATTGGCAAAATCCAGCACAAATACCTGGCGAAACAGCTACTTCGGCCGCGCTCAGCCGCGACCTTAAAAAAAGAGGTTTTAGCTTTGTTGGCCCTACAATATGCTATGCACTCATGCAAGCCACCGGCATGGTCAATGACCATCTCACCAGCTGCTTTAGACATTCAGAGTTAAAATAGATCATGGATTATTTACCACTGTTTCACCGTTTAACAGAAAAAAAATGCCTTATCATCGGCGGCGGATCGGTTGCCACACGCAAAGCTCGGCTTCTGATGGATGCCAACGCAAGG
>JASJGO010000189.1:0-9150 GCA_033791505.1 Cycloclasticus sp. | reverse complement strand
CATATATAAACCGTGACAGACTAGTGGATCGACTTTTATCCAGCGCGGCTAGCAGGTTATCGGCCGACTTATCCGCCATTCTCTCAAGCCCTGACAATTGCTCACGCGTTAAACGATACAAGTCCGCGGGGGTTTTAATTAAACCCTGCGCAACCAGTTGTTCTACCAGCTTATCACCCAGGCCCTCCACATCCATCGCCTTACGCGAGGCGAAGTGCTTAATTGATTCTTTAACTTGCGCAGGACAGTAAAGGCCTGCAGAACAGCGAACAATCGCCTCACCAGCTATTCTTTCAACCGCCGAGCCACAAACGGGGCAAAGCGCCGGCAGCTTAAAGGCAACCGAACCCGGCAACCTCTTCTCTTTGACCACCGAAACGATTTCAGGGATAACGTCACCCGCCCGCCTAACGATAACCGTATCACCAATGCGCACGTCCTTTCTGCGTATTTCATCTTCGTTATGCAGGGTCACATTGGTCACCGTCACGCCACCGACAAAAACGGGGGATAAGCGAGCAACCGGGGTAATGGCGCCGGTTCTGCCGACCTGAACGTCTATATCGAGCACCGTGGTCATTTTTTCTTGCGCTGGAAATTTGCGTGCGATAGCCCATCGCGGCGCCCTGGAAACGAAGCCAATCTGTTCTTGCAACGCAACGCTGTTTACTTTGTAGACAACGCCATCAATCTCATAAGGTAAACGCGACCGTTTATCCACTAAAACATTGTACGCCGCATGGCATTGGCTCACTCCCTTAGCGGTCGATATCTGATCACACACCGGCATACCCCAGGCAGCAAATAACTCAAATAATTTTTTTTGAGTAACTGGCCGCTGCATACCTTCTACAATGCCCATGCCGTACGTATAAAAGGCCAGCGATCGTCTAGCGGTGACTTTCGAGTCTAGTTGTCTCAAACTACCTGCAGCCGCGTTACGTGGGTTAGCGAAGGGTTTTTCTGCTGATTTGGCTGCTTCTGCATTGAGTCGCTTAAAAGCAGCCAGCGGCATAAATACTTCGCCCCTTATTTCGACCACCGCCGGCAAAGCTTTACCTTTAAGCTTTAGAGGTATCGACTGGATAGTTTTAACGTTTTCAGTAACATTCTCGCCATTCTTTCCATCACCTCGGGTCGCTGCGCGAACTAGCCGGCCATCGTTATACAACAGGGAAATAGCCAGCCCATCAAGCTTTGGCTCGACAAGGTACTCTACGTCATCAGACAATTTAACCTTGTCACGCACTCGCTTGTCGAATGCCTCGAACTCATCATCACTAAAGGCATTATCCAGAGATAACATCGGAACCTGGTGCTGCACTTGCTGAAACACCTGTAATGGCGCCGAGCCTACGCGCTGAGTCGGGGAATCCTCCGTCACCAGCGTCGGGTTATCAGCTTCCAGCCGCTGCAGTTCACGCATTAAAGCATCGTAGTCGGCATCCGGAATTTGAGGGGCGTCGAATTGATAATAGTTTTGATTATGCCGATTGATATCTTCACGCAATTGTTGAATGCGCTGCCCTGCAGAATAATCTGGCGTCATATAGTAGACAGCTTTATAAGTTGCGACTGAATCGCTTCAATTTTATGCAACGTCAGTTCTTTCATTTCTTCATCCACCAGGTTTGCATCAAGCATCTGACTTAGCTCACGAGCCGTATTCAACATGCTATCAAACGCCGATTCTGGATTAATAGAGGCGTTAACCTGAAAGAACAGAACAATCCCCGTTGATTCAAAATCACACATATTGCCGACCGGAAATATGCCCGGCTCTAATAAGTTAGCAACGTGAAAGCACTGGTTCTCAACCCCATCCTGTCTCTCATAATAATGAAAAATTCCCATCTCGCCAAACTCAAGGTCCAGCTTAGTAAACGCGTCTAATAATGTCGGCCCCGTTAATACATCACCCTGCACCGGCAAGACGGCTAATTGAATGACCTGAGCCTGATCGGCCGTCGGTACAGCCTGATCTTCGACAGGTCGTTCAACCGGCTCAGCGACTGTAGCTTTTGTTTCGTCAGCATCTTGTTCCTCGTCATCTGATTCTACAACTACCGAAACGTCTGAAACCATGGTTTCATTCGAGATAACGGGTTCAATTTTCTGCTGTTGCAGGGTGTCGTCGAAGCGGTTTTCTTTTTCGCCCATTTTCTTTTGAACAGCATCGTAGACATAGATACCGACCAGGATAATAATCCCCACCACAAGCAGTATGAGTCTTAATGAATTTTCTTCCATTTTGTTCGTTCCTTAAAAAATTAATTTATCCACATTGAATATCTAGTATTAAAAACGGCAGCGCTTATTATCTATGCTTTAACTGGCGACCATCTTTACCGCCTCTTCTATATCGACAGCGACTAGTCTGGATACTCCTGGCTCTTTCATCGTTACACCCGCGAGTTGATTTGTTATTTCCATGGTCGCCTTATTGTGAGTAATTAAAATCATTTGGACGTTCTCTGACATTTCCTTGACCAACGCCCCAAAGCGACCAACGTTTGCTTCATCTAGCGGCGCATCTACTTCATCCAGCATACAAAAAGGTGATGGATTTAAATCAAAAATTGAAAATACCAACGCCACCGCGGTTAGTGCTTTTTCGCCGCCGGATAACAAATGAATAGAGCTATTGCGCTTACCAGGGGGCCTCGCCATAACCGTCACCCCGGCGTCAAGCAAGTCTTCGCCCGTTTGCTGTAAATACGCGTGCCCACCGCCAAATAATTTAGGGAAGCGTCGTTCAAAACCTGCATTCACTTTATCAAAGGTTTGTTTAAACAAAAAGCGGCTTTCTTTATCAATTTTTTCTATCGCCGTTTCCAGCGTTTTCAACGCCTCGGTTAAATCATTCTGCTGGCTGTCCAGGTATTTTTTTCTTTCAGACTGAGTTTCATATTCTTCAATCGCGGTCAAATTAATCGGCCCGAGTCGGTCAATTTTTTCAGCCAGCTGGCTTACTTGTTCTTGCCAGGCTGCCTCACTGGCCTCATCCGGTATATTCGCCAGCGTATCCGACAGGGCGATGCCTGTTTCTTGCAGCTGCTCTACTAATGTCTGCTTCCTGACCAGCACCCCCTGATGATCGACCTTCGCGGCTGACGCGTTTTCTCTCGCCTGTAACACTTGCTGCTCCGACTGATGACGTTTTACTTCAAGTTCGCGAATCATTTGCTCTGTTGTTTCGGCGGCTGATCTGACTTGCGCTAGTTGAGTCTCTATAAGAAGGCGTTTTTTTAGATTCTCTTCGAGCAACTTTTTTTCTTCGTCTAACGGATCATGAATGAGCTGCAGCTGGGCCGTAAATTCGCTCACTTTTTCTGACGCCAGGGTAATACGCTCTTTCACCATTTGAGTGTTTTGCACAGCCAGCGCCTGGGATGACCGTATTGATTCCAGCTTTAGCATCAAACCATGCGTCAATTCACGGGCTGTATGAACTTGCCGTCGCGCATCATCCAGCAGTGATTTTTTTTCATCCCGTTGCGCCTGTAACGTTCCGCGCTGCGTTTCTAATTGCGCAGACTGGTCGATAGCTCGCTCGAGTGCTAACTTGCACTCAGACAAGCTCGCAGTGGCTTGCTCAGACTCTTGCTTCGCCTGAACTGAATCGGCGTCAATTTGTTCTAATCTGTGCTGCGCCTGTTGAGCCTTGGTGCGGCCTTCGTTTAACTGCATGTTTAATCGTGATAATTGCTTCACAACCTCGGCATTTTTTTGAGATAAATCGCGAATCTTTTTTTCGGTTTCAGACAGCTCGATGCGCGCGCTTGTCAATGCCTGCTCTTTTAGAGAAATAGTTTTTGATAAGGCCTCGAGGTGTTGAGCCAGCTTGTTTTTCTCTTTTTCTAGCAACAGTACGCTGTCATTATTATCGTCTGGCTTGAAGCAAACGCTATCAGCGTGCAGCCAAACACCGTCCCGAGTGATCACCGACTCGTGCTCAGCCAGCGTCGATATTAGCGTTCTGGCCTCCGCTATCGATTCTGCAACGTGCACGTGCTTTAACAACACCATCGCCGGCATATCCGCCGTCACCAGACTGGCTAAGGATGTTTTACTGAGTTGATTATTTGCATTGTCCAGGCCTGAGTTAAATAGTGTCAGACCGCCGCTCGGCCACCCGTCAGCCTGATTCAAAATAGCCGTCATATCGTCTACACAAATCGCTTGTAATCGTTTACCCAGTACAATTTCAAGCGGTTTTTCCCAGCCGGCAACGACGTCTATTTTTTCAACCAGCGTAGCTGCATTAGTCAGACCCATATCAGCCAGCCATTGACTCGCGCTCTGATCAGCATCAGCCTGATTGGAGCGTAGAAGAACGACTATCGATTCTAGTCGTCCTGCCAGTCTTGCGTACTCAGAACGCAGTTCTGATAATAACTCACCTTCGGTATAAATAAATTGCTGAGTAACGGACGCAGCTTGCTGGTTCGTCACTAATAAAGCCTGCTCTTTTTGCTGTTGAGCCTCAAGCGCATCATGTTGTTTTTGCAATGCTACTGAGCCATTATCATGCAGTATTTTTTGCAGCCTAGCTCGCTCTTCATTGACGGCGGCTAAACCTTGTGTCGATTTAAACAGTTGTTTTTCCAGCTGGTCTATTTTTATCTTCTCAACGTCAATCGCTCTTTTGGGTTCGGCTACGCGATAGGTAAAGTCATCCCATTTTTTTTGCCACTCACCCAACGAGAATTCCGCCTCGATTAAAGATTGCGCCACCAGGCTCTCTTGCTGTTTTGCTTCTAACAGGGCCTGCTCGCTTTCTGCTATTAAATCGTCAAGTTCTGCTGACTTGCCTTTGCCGTCAGCGAGCTCTTGCTTTGATAACGAGAGCATAGTCTTGTAACGTTCGAGCTCGGCGTGGAACTGCTCTTTTTTAGCTTGTTGCTGCTGTAGAGCTTGTTCTGATTTGGCGATATCAGAACCTACCGCATAGAACGTGGCTTGCACTTCATTTAAGGTTTCGCGCTGCGCGTTATACTTTTCGCGCTGCAGAGTGGTGTTTTTTTCAACTTCACGCTGCATTGCCAGCGCTTCATCAATCTTCAGCTGTAGCGTTTGCAGCTTTTGGTGCTGCCTCTCGTCGTGCTCGTTTAATGCCTGCCAACGCAAAGCAAGCAGTTGGGCTTTTAGCTGACGTTCCTGCGTTTTTAACTCCTTGTATCTCTCAGCTGTACCCGCCTGGCGTTTCAGGTGACGGCATTGCTTTTCAATTTCTTCGCATATATCGGCGATACGCTCGAGGTTTTCTCGCGTACGTCTGATCCTGTTTTCGGTATCGCGGCGGCGCTCTTTATATTTTGATATCCCTGCGGCCTCTTCCAAAAACACCCTTAATTCATCCGGCTTAGCTTCAACTATGCGGGATATAGTACCTTGCTCGATGATGGCATAGCTGCGTGGACCAAGCCCCGTACCGAGGAATAAATCCGTGATGTCTTTTCGACGACAACGCGTACCATTAAGGAAATAGACCGATTGACCTTCACGGTTGACCTGTCGTTTCAGCGAAATTTCACGATACGCGGCGAACTCCCCCGTTATCGTGCCGTCAGTATTATCAAAAAACAACTCTACGAACGCTTGACCAACGGGTTTTCGAGTCGTTGAGCCGTTAAAAATAACGTCTGCCATTTGGTCTCCGCGAAGGTGTTTGGCAGAGCTTTCTCCCAGCACCCATCTAACGGCGTCAATCACATTCGATTTACCACAACCATTTGGCCCCACAATACCCACTAAATCACTCGCAAAAGGGATCGTTGTCGTATCAACAAATGATTTAAAACCAGATAGCTTTATTTTTTCCAAACGCATCAGCTAACGATACATGATTGTGCTTTTTTCATAAAGATGACTGAGGTGTTTTTATTACTTATAACAGCCTATTTAACTATCAATTTCATATTCGTTGTAAAATCACCCTTTTATGACAATTTGACAACATACCATGAGCACACAAGCCAGTACTGACCTTGAGACCTTTCCCAATCCAAATACCGAACGCGATTACACCATTCGAATAGATACACCCGAATTTACCTGCTTATGCCCAAAAACGGGGCAGCCTGACTTCGCCACTTTATCGCTTGAATACGTGCCTGACAACAGCTGTATAGAACTGAAGGCTTTTAAGCTTTACGTCTGGTCTTACCGGGACAAAGGTGCTTTTCACGAAGCCGTTACCAACCAGGTTCTTGATGATTTAGTTAAGGCCTGCGAACCACGTTTTATGCGTTTATCGGCTAAATTTAATGTGCGCGGCGGCGTTTACACGACCGTTGTCGCCGAATATAAAGCCGACGACTGGCAGCCTTCTACTCCTGTTCAACTGCCTTAACAGGAAAACTTTGTTGGCGTCGACCTTCCCGGGCGAAAAAACATTTATCCATTCAGTTTCAATTCATCCTTAACCGTTATCCTGTAGCTGTAAGTTAACCACACTGCTATTGCAGTTAAGGATGATAACCATGAATAGATTAAACACATCAATAATAGTTATTTTTTCTGCCTTGTTCTTTATCAGCAGCTCTGCATTTGCTGAAAGAAGATATAACGATAACGATCGTCATTCAGCTTATTCGTATAATCAGCAGCACACTCAGCATAAAACCAAACTGAGTGCTAAGCGCTCGCATTATCAACAACAAAATCATCACTACCGGAAACAGGACCATCACTCAAACTTTGGGCGCCATCAACAGCACTACACAAAACGCCATCACCGGCCTAAGCATTACGGCCACGACTATAAGCAGCAAAAAGTAAGGTATTCAAATTATTATTACCCAAGCCAATACGTGCAACGGGTCGTAAGAAATCAACACGCGTTAAATAGCGGCTTAAACATTTACTTGCACTTTTAATCCCTCCCCCGTGAGATTCTATCTCACGTACTCAAAGGCGGACATATGTCCGCCTTCTTTTTACCTCGATATTAAGGGATTAAAACCCTGTTATTTACAACAAGGATTGCAGTAGTTTGTTTAAACGATGGACGAATGTAGCCGGGTCTTCTAATTGACCACCTTCGCTTAACAACGCCTGTTCAAATAATAAATGCGCCAAGTCTGAAAAACGTTCGTCATCTGCTTCGTCTTTTAAACGCTGAATCAGCGCGTGCTCCGCATTCACTTCAAACGTGGGTAAACTCGCCGGCATCTCTTGCCCTGCCGCCTTCATGATGCGCTCCATATGCGCGCCCATTTCATGCTCATCGGCCACTAAACAGGCGGGAGAGTCGGTTAGGCGAGAGCTAAGGCGAACCTCTTTCACTTTGCCGTCCAGTACTTTCTGGATTTGTTCCAGCACGCTAGTAAGCGTTTCGTCGTCTTTTTTATCGGTTACTTTTTCGTCTTTCTCATCGTCCTTTTTGATCGCATCGAGATCCAAATTACCTTTCGCAACAGACTGTAGCGACTTACCTTCAAATTCAGGCATATGTTGCACTAACCATTCATCTACGTGGTCGGTTAATAGCAGCACTTCAATACCTTTCTTTTTAAACACTTCGAGGTGCGGGCTGTTTTTAACGGTGCTGTAAGCACTACCAGTCAAGTAGTAAATTTTATCCTGGCCTTCTTGCATATTCTCGATGTAATTAGGCAATGTAACGGTTTGTTTGCCGTCTGTCTTAGTCGACGCAAAGCGTAAAAGTTTCGCGATGCGGTCTTTGTTTTTATTGTCCTCAATCGGCCCTTCTTTCAAAACGGCGCCAAATTCATCCCACAAAGTATCAAATTTTTCTGGCTCTTTTTTAGCCAATTTTTCGATTAACGCTATTATCTTTTTAACCGCGCCAGACTTTAAGGAGTCTATTTGCTTACTTTGTTGTAATAACTCACGAGACACATTCAGCGGCAAGCTATCAGAGTCAATAACACCCTTAACAAAGCGCAGGTAGCGCGGCATTAGCTCACCACCTTCCATAATAAAGGTACGCTTTACGTATAACTTAACGCCACCTTTTGCGTCCCTATCCCACATATCGAAAGGCGCTTTTGAAGGGATGTACAGCAGCATGGTATATTCATTTGTGCCTTCAACCTTGCTGTGTGTATGCGCCAGTGGATTTTGATAATCGTGTGACGTTTGTTTGTAAAATTCGTTGTAATCTTCTTCTTTTAGTTCGTTCTTGGCTTTCGACCACAACGCCGTTGCGCTATTAATAGCCACTTCGTCAGACTCATCCTCTTTCTCTTCATCCTTATCCTCATTTTTCATCAAGATGGGAATATCGAGGTGCTCCGAAAACTTATGAATAATGGCTTTTAAACGGTAACTCTCGAGGAATTCATTTTCCCCTTTTTTAAGGTGCAAAATAACGTCTGTGCCGCGCGTGGGTTTTTCCGTTGTTTCGATGCTATATTCGCCTTCGCCGGCGGATTCCCATTTTACCGCTGAGGCTTTATCTTCACCCGCTTTACGCGTCACCACCGTGACTTTATCGGCAACAATAAAACTGGAATAAAAACCCACACCAAATTGACCAATCATTTGGCTGTCTTTGCTTTCATCACCGGTTAGTGACTCGAAAAATTTTTTAGTGCCTGAATGAGCAATCGTACCGATATTTTTCTTAACTTCATCCGCCGTCATGCCAATGCCGTTATCAGAAATTGTCAGCGTGCGCTTTTTTTTATCTATCGTTAATCTAATTTTTAAGTCGCCATCGCCTTCATAAAGGCCATCGTTGGACAACGCGGCGAATCGTAACTTATCCGCGGCATCTGATGCGTTTGAAACTAATTCACGGAGGAAGATTTCTTTATTACTGTATAAAGAATGGATAACCAAATCCAGAATCTTCTTTGTTTCGGTTTCAAAACCTAGTGTTTGCTTATCGCTTTCTTGTTTTACTTTGCTCATTGAAATTAACCCCATTAAATCAAAATTATTATCTAGTGTTAGATTATGGGGTCGTGTGGATGCTTTTCAAGTGTTAAATTCAAACAGTTGAGAGTTTCTGACTCAATGTCTATAGTAAAACTTTACTCCAGGCTGGCCCAGTGACAGGAATATAGTGAACGACTGGTTTGAAAAGAACGCGTCTTATTCATCGAGCTTTGTGACGGTGGTCTGCTGCCTATTGTTAACTACTTAAGTTTTTAATTAACCTATCAAATTTTCTTAATG
>JASJGO010000188.1:0-5256 GCA_033791505.1 Cycloclasticus sp. | reverse complement strand
ACACGAGTTGAAAGGGCGAAGGCTAAAGACTTTTTGACCTATCCGGTAGGGCAAATTGTTGGAGAGATGAAAGAAGAAATTTCTGTAAAAGAGACGGTATACCAGCTGCTCAATGAAATGCTAGAGGCGCGTGAACGCTTCGAGAATATCCTCTAGATCGACATTAATTGGAGTAGTCATGCAAACGACGGGGCCATTGGCAGGCGTTAAGGTATTAGATTTAAGTTCGGTTATTTTAGGGCCCTATGTGTCTCAATTAATGGGTGATTGGGGTGCTGAGGTGATAAAGATTGAATCACCCAGCGGCGATACCACGCGCAACCTGGCGACTGCGAAAAACCCAGGTATGTCGGCGATGTTCATGAATATGAATCGTAACAAACGAAGCCTTGTACTGGATTTAAAAAAGCCGGAATCGCAGGAAATATTAGCGCGATTGATTGCTGAGAGCGATATTCTGGTTCATAACTACCGCCCACGACCCGCTAAAGAGCTGGGCCTGGCTTATGATCAACTCTGTAAAATTAATCCTAAACTCATCACTTGCATAGCGGTAGGCTATGGCCGAGGAGGGCGTTACAGTGAAAGGCCCGCCTACGACGATCTCATTCAAGGGATTAGTGGTATGGCTGATTTGATCGGTCAATACACGCAATCTTCACCAGCTTATGTGCCTACGGCTCTGGCCGATAAAGTCGGTTCATTAATGTCACTGTCGGGCATTCTTGCGGCATTGTATAAACGTGAAAGAACCGGAGAGGGTGAGGAAATTGAAGTGCCGATGTTCGAGACACTCGCTTCTTTTTTAATGGTAGAGCACCTAACCGGGCCGGCCTATGAACCGCCGCTTGGTCCAGCGGGTTATATACGCCAAATGGCACCGACTCGCCGTCCATTTAAAACGAAAGATAGTTTTATCAGTGCGCTGCCATATACAGATAGGCATTGGAGGAGTTTTTTTACAATAACCGGCTGCGCTGAATTGGCCGATGACTCAAGGTTTAAACATATTACCAACCGTACTGAGCATACCGCTGAGCTTTACCAATTAGTTGAAACATTATTGATGAAAGAGACCACAGCTTATTGGTTGAAGGTACTCGAAGAGAACGATATCCCCTTTGCGCCGATTTCGACCCTGGATGATTTGTTGAACGACCCTCATTTAGAGGATGTTGGGTTTTTTGAGCAGTATGATCATCCAACTGAAGGACGCTTGCGTAGGGTGACATCGCCGGTCAAGTTTTCCAAATCAACACCTGAATTTCAATTTGGCGCACCCCATTTAGGTGAAAATAGCCGAGAAATTTTGCTGGAGTCAGGTTTTGATAAGCAGCAAATCGACGCGTTCATCAAATCTGGTGTAACGGCTTGATGACTAGCTAATTAACTCTAGCGTGGACGTTCACCCTTAATCGACACGCGGTGAAGTAGGCGACGAGAACCCGTGTAATCGTTAACTGGGTAATGATGTGTAGCACGATTATCCCATAACGTTACGGCGCCTAAAGTCCACTTATAGCGGCATTGGAATTCTGGTTTGCGCGAGTGTTTATACAGATAATTCAATAGCTCTTGGCTTTCTTCCTCACTCCAACCTTCAAAATGCAGAGTATGCGCTTCATTGACGTATAAAATCTTTTCTCCGGTTTCTGGATGGGTACGTACTACGGGGTGAGTATTGGTAATGACCTGCATCGTTGAAATATCCCCACTAAAGCGAATAGCACGTGTTTTTGATACATCGGCCTTGGATGAGGTATTGACGGCCTTCAGGCCATTTATTTGTTGTTTTATTTCGTCGGGCAAGGCCTGGTAAGCGCTAACCATATTTGCAAATAAGGTGTCGCCACCTAATTTGGGTAATTCAATGGCATATAAGCTGGCCCCTAATGCGGGCTCTTCGAGATAAGTCGTATCGGTATGCCAGATGCCACCGAAGTTAATTTTTTCTTCGGGCAATTTAAGAACTTCTGCGATAAAGGGGTAGTCTTCCATCCCGTCGAGAAAAGGGTACTTGTCCAATACGCCAAATTGTTCGGTAAAATCAAGTTGTTGCTGAGGCGTAAGTTTTTGCTCGGGAAAGAATAGAACCTTTCGTTGTAACCACGTGGCTCTTAGTTTTTTAAGTGTATCTGCTTCAATCGGTTTGGATAAATCAAGTCCATATACATAACTGCCTATCGAGGGAGTTATGTGTTCTACATCGAAATGTTTATTCATTATCGTCCCGGAACTATTTGTATTAATCGATTGATATCACACCGTAAAGCTTAGTTGTTGATAAAAGTCTAAGCTTTCTGGGTTTAATAAGGCATCTTTATTTTTAACCGTTTCACCATGGATGAGTTTTTTGATGGCCACCTCGACTTTTTTGCCGTTCAATGTATACGGTATGGCGACCGTTTCGATTATTAAAGCGGGTACGTGCCGCGGGCTGCATTTGTCACGAATAGCTATTTTGATGGTTTCTTTCAAACTATCGTTAAACTCAACGCCTGTATTTAAGATAACGAACAATACAATACGTTCATCACCGTCCCATCGTTGACCAACGGCAACAGAATCCGCAATTTCTGGCAGCGCCTCAACCACACGATATAGGTCAGCGGTACCCAGACGCACGCCTCCGGGGTTTAAGGTGGCATCAGAGCGGCCAAAGAACCGTACACCACCATGTTCGTTTATATCGACGTAATCACCGTGACACCAGATGTTGTCGTAAACATCAAAATACGCATCGTGGTATTTTGCGCCATCGGGATCATTTAAAAAATGGATTGGCATAACGGGGAAGGCGGCACTACAAACCAATTCGCCTTTTTCACCAATTACGGCTTGCCCGGCGTCATTCAGTGCCTCCACTTTCATGCCTAGCATGCGAGCCTGTAGTTCTCCGCGATAAACAGGTAGCCAGGGAACGCCGCCGGCAAAACAGGAAACAATGTCTGTACCACCCGACATGGACGCAAGCAGTACGTCTTTTTTCCAGTCGCTGTAGACATAATCAAAACTTTTTTCTAACAAGGGAGAACCCGTCGACAGGATCGTTTCTAAGGATGTGAAATTACTTTTATCTTTTGGCTTAATGCCCATAGTTTCTATCGTGTCGATATACTTGGCACTGGTGCCAAAAATATTAATATCGAGTTCGTCGATCATATTTAGTAAAACTCTGGGGTCTGGTTTCAGGGGGTTACCATCAAACAGCACGATAGTGGCACCAGTGGCTAAGCCCGACACCAACCAATTCCACATCATCCAGCCGCAGGTGGTGAAATAGAACATGGTCTTATCACGGGCCATGTCAGCGTGTAGTTTGTGTTCCTTAAGGTGTTGCAACAAAACGCCGCCGGCGCAATGGACGATACTTTTAGGTAAGCCCGTGGTTCCTGATGAGTACATGATGTACAGCGGATGGTCGAAGGGCAACTGTTCAAACACGAGTGGTTTAGGATTTTGTGACAGAAAATCGCCCCAGAAAACGGCGTTTTGAATCGTGTCTATTTTAGGTTGTTCAACGTATTTAGCGATAATAACTTTTTCTACAGAAGGAAGGGACTCAACGATTGAAGTAAGTTTATCGAGCGTGTTGATGTATTTACCGCCGTACAAATAGCCATCTGTTGCGATAACTACTTTTGGGTTTATCTGCTGGAATCGATCGAGCACGCCTTTAATACCAAAATCTGGCGAAGTAGACGACCATATCGCCCCTATACTGGTGGTAGCAAGCATACCGATCAGTGTTTCTGGCACATTCGGCATAAAGGCCGCTACACGATCACCCTTTGTGACGCCCATTAACCTTAAACTGTGCGCCAGTTTTTCTACTTGTTGATAGAGTTCTGCATAACTGTATTGTGATTTTATCTGATCTTCACCGCGAAAATGAATGGCGATGCGCTCATCACGAAAACGTAGCAGGTTTTCTGCAAAATTCAGCCGCGCTCCTTTAAACCATTTCGCACCAGGCATTTTATGAACGTCATCGACGACCTCGGAATAAGGTTCAGAATGAATAATGTCACAATATTGCCAAATATTTTGCCAGAACAAAGGAATATTTCCGATGGACCAATCGTATAATTCAGCATAGCTGTTGAGTGAAAACCCATAACGGCTGTTGATGGATTGAGCGAATTGCCAAACCTGGCTGTTTTCAATTCTATCTATTGATGGTTCCCAGAGAATTTTATTCATGTTTATAGCGTTGATTTATTGTGGATACAGCGTGCCAACGCGACTGTTGTTGACGATGCCGAGTTGATCAGTAATGTAATGACCCGCCGCAGCCAGTTTTTGTAGATCAATACCGGTTTTAATTCCCATGCCATGCAGCATATAAACCACGTCCTCGGTAGAGACATTACCCGATGCGCCTTTGGCATAAGGACAGCCACCCAGTCCTGCGACGGAAGCGTCAATATTTGAAATGCCGTATTCAAGGCAAGCAAAAATATTAGCCAACGCCTGACCGCGTGTATCGTGAAAATGAAGAGCAAGCTTGTCAGCTGCTACCTCTGCCAACACCGCTTCGATCATTTCTTGTGCCTTAACCGGTGTACCTATACCGATGGTGTCACCTAATGACACTTCGTAACAGCCCATTTCCATCAATGTTTTTGTTACCCGTACTACTTCTTTCACAGAGACATCGCCTTCATAAGGGCAGCCTAAAACACAAGAGGTATAACCACGAACCCGAATGCCGTTGTCTGCCGCTTTTTGCATCAAAGGTTCGAAACGTTTAAGCGATTCTTCAATCGTGCAATTGGTGTTTTTCTGGCTGAAGGTTTCCGATGCGGCGGCAAATACGGCGACTTCTTTCGCACCACTGTCTAAGGCTCGGTCAAAGCCCTGTAAATTGGGTGTTAAGACAATATAGCGGGTGTCATCACGCGCTGTTAAACCACTAAGAACGTCTGCTGCATCGGCCATTTGAGGTATCCATTTAGGGCTAACAAAACTACTTACTTCAATGTCTTTAAGCCCGGCGTCGCAAAGTTTATTGATTAACGCAAGCTTGACCGCTGTCGATACCTCGGCCTTGATGTTTTGCAAACCATCGCGTGGTGATACATCGATAATTCGTACCGCTTCAGGGTAGTTTTTGGACATATTATTTTTCCGCTTCGACAAAAGTAATTAAGGTGGCATCGGCTTCCACGAAGTCTTCTTCTAGATAAAACACCTGAT
The DNA here is from genome assembly GCA_033791505.1 of Cycloclasticus sp. Lineage (GTDB taxonomy): Bacteria > Pseudomonadota > Gammaproteobacteria > Methylococcales > Cycloclasticaceae > Cycloclasticus. The sequence goes on along the minus strand of JASJGO010000188.1, from coordinate 57 downwards.
CAATCTCACCGTCGAAAGGAGCGTTCAGGGTGTGTTCCATTTTCATCGCTTCGATAA
>JASJGO010000187.1:0-8762 GCA_033791505.1 Cycloclasticus sp. | reverse complement strand
CATCGTTTTTTCATTAAATTAGTACTCATAACGCCCATTTTAAACTGTATTGCCTACGCAACTTGCTTTAACAATTGATTTATTTCTGCAAAACGACCGATAACGACGTCGGCGCCCAGTTTGTGCACGTCGTAATCACCGTGATAACCGTAATCCACGCAAATGGAATAAAAACCCGCTGCCTGAGCCGCTTTAATATCAGTCACCGAGTCGCCCACCATAATAGATTCCGCAGGCGACACATTGAAAAATTTCGCTGCTTCCAGTAGTGGCATCGGGTGCGGTTTGCGTTGTTCGAAGGTATCGCCGCATATCACCTTAGTAAACAAATGACTGAGTCCAAATTGCTCGAGCAAGGGCAGGGTAAATTGTGTCGGTTTATTGGTAATGCAGGCGAGCGCTATACCGGCCTCTTTTAGCGCAAATAAGGTTTGCTCAACGCCTTCATAAAGTACGCTATCGCAGTTCAGGTGTTCGCTGTAGTGGTGTAAAAAAAGCGGGTAAGCGCGGGCAAATAATTCTTCCGGCACCTCACCTTTAATATGTCCGGATAACGCTCGTTTAACTAATTCACGCGCGCCATTACCAACCCAGCTGCGAACTTGCTCCTGTTGCTGCATAGGCAAGCCCAATTCAGCCAGAGTCTTTTGTACCGCTTTGGTTAAATCGGGCACGCTGTCCAGCAAGGTGCCGTCTAAATCAAACGCCATCAGTTTGCTGTTACAGTTATCGCGCAATCGTTTCAAGCAACACCCTTTGCTATTTGCGCGCGCATATCCGCGATAGTTTTTGCGTAATCATTGGTATTAAAAATAGCAGAACCCGCGACAAACATATCTGCGCCCGCCGCTGCAATTTCAGCAATATTATCCACTTTAACGCCGCCATCAACTTCCAGGCGAATATCAAAGCCACTGTCATCGATGCGTTTTCGTACCTGACGCAATTTATCCAGCGTCGAGGGAATAAAGCTTTGCCCGCCGAAACCGGGGTTCACCGACATCAGCAAAATAATATCGACCTTATCCATAACGTAATCTAAATAACTCAGTGGTGTCGCTGGGTTGAACACTAGGCCTGACTGACAACCCTGTTCTTTAATCAGCGCCAGACTACGATCAATATGTTCCGATGCTTCCGGATGGAAAGTGATAAAACTGGCGCCAGCTTTGGCAAAATCAGGAATCAGCGTATCCACCGGTTTAACCATTAAGTGAACATCAATGGGCGCGGTGACACCGTGATTGCGCAAGGCTTCACACACCAAGGGGCCGATCGTTAAATTGGGCACGTAGTGATTATCCATCACGTCAAAATGCACAACATCGGCGCCCGCCGCCAGGACGTTGTCCACCTCTTCGCCTAAACGAGCAAAATCAGCGGATAAAATAGACGGTGCAATTAAAGGTGCTTTCATCTGTCAGACTTATTATTTATAAAAAAATAAGGTTACCCGAAATTGCGATTTATTTCACCTCAATACTCACAAGGGCTGTCGCTTTAAATCCTTATGCCAACCTTTTTATAGCTAAGAATTTTTGTTCCGCACTAATTTCCATTTCAAATACGCCATAAACGCCATCGTGCGTTAAGAATCGACGCACATTTTCGGCAGAAAACTCAACGCGTCGGCCATCTATTGAGAGGGTTGAAATAGTTTTTGCATGACCTTTATAAACCGACAAATACTTTTCCGCCGGTATCGCCAATTTAAAAATTAATAATTCACTCGTCATGCGTTAATTTTACCCATAAAAAGTTGGCTTTCATAGAATCGACGAATGCCTGGCGGGCATTTACCTTTTAATGCACCGTTATTATTCTAAAGCGCCTTTGACACTGGATTTTTCCCCTCCCCTGATGCAATATGAGCAGTCTGATTAGTCAATTACAAGCACCACTCTTCAATGTCTAAAAGTTTACTGCCTTCTTTAGCACTTAGTATTGGCTTACTGTTAAGCGGCGCTTCCCTGGCGTCTGATCTGCAGCATGAACAACGTATCGCCGAAAATATTACGGACAGTATCGTCGTTGGTGACGTACTAAGCTTGCAGGCTAATGGCACCGAATTTATTGGCTTAATGAATAATGAAGGTGGCGAAAAAATTACTGGTAGCGTTATTATTTTGCACGGTATGGGCGCAAACCCTAACGCCCCTCAAATTATCGCTCCCCTGCGTAACCAACTAGCTGAACTTGGCTGGATAACGGTCGCCATACAATTACCCTTAGCGGCGACCGATGGGTCCATCGGCGATTATTTAGCCTTGATAAAAGAGAGCGCCCCCAGAATACAGGCGACGCTAAACTATGTACAAAAAAACTTTCCTGATCTCCCCTGCGCAATTATCGCTCATAGTTTGGGCGCCGTAATGGCGACTTATTTCCTGTCCACGCAAGAAAAACCAACCTGCGCTACCAACGTAATGATTGGCCTGCCTACGCTCGCATCAGATTTACCGGAAGCCAATTCGGTGGAGCTATTAAAAAAAATCAATACTCCAATATTCGATATATATGGCAGCCAGGATTTAGCTAGTGTTAAAACAATGGCTCCCAGTCGAAAAATGACGATGATGAAAAACAACCCTCTGAGTCGCCAGGTTGAAATAGCCGGCGCCGACCATACTTTCACTGGTTTGGACGACACGCTTGTTCGTTCGATACACAGCTGGCTTACACACACGTTGGAATAAACCAATCATTAACTTACAAGGAACCTTATGATCCCTCTCGCTATCAGTTTGCACGTTCTTTCCGCCGTTATTTGGGTTGGCGGCATGTTTTTCGCCTATTTAATTTTACGCCCGATAGCCGCGACCCAGTTTGAACCGCCTCAAAGACTCACATTATGGTCAAACGTTTTTGCAAAATTTTTCCCCTGGGTATGGGCCTCTATCGTCTTATTACTGGGCACCGGTTTTTGGCTCATTGCTGTTAAATTTGGCGGCATGAAGAACGTCGGCGCACATATCCACATCATGATGAGCATGGGCATCATCATGGCGCTTATTTTTATGCATTTATTCTTCGCACCCACGCGTCGATTAACCCGAGCCGTGAGCGAGCATAACTGGCAAGAAGCGGGAAAAAGCCTGATGCAAATTCGTATGCTGATTGCGATTAATCTGACGTTTGGACTGATCGTTATCGTTGTCGCTACGGCGGGCCGCTACCTTTTTAACCAATAACGAGCAAACTTTAACGCTATGAACACAGAACAAAAAACCGCCATCGTTGACAAAAGCTTACTGACTAATTTAGTCGCCATCGGCATTATTATCGCCAGTATTTTTACTCCTCTATACGCTGAAAATATTAAAGCTATTGGAATTTTTGCACTATCCGGCGCTATCACCAACTGGATTGCTATCCATATGCTGTTCGAAAAAGTTCCCTTTTTGTATGGTTCTGGCGTTATTCCAGTACATTTCGAAGAATTCAAAAAGGGTATTCAACGACTTATTATGGGGCAGTTTTTTACCCAGGAAAACATTCAGCATTTTTTGCAACGCGAAGAAAACTCCGCGCAAAAATTGTTCGACGTTGAGCCATTACTAAACCGGCTCGATTACGACAAACTATTCCAGGGCTTGCTGGACGCCATCGCTGAATCTTCTTTTGGTAGTATGTTGGCCATGGTTGGCGGGGTCGATGCACTGACGCCATTAAAAGAACCTTTTTGTCAGAAAATTCGCGCTACCCTTACCGACATGACACAAAGCCCAGCCTTTATCGACGCATTGCACGAGGGCATTAATTCAAGTCAAATCAGTGGCGATCTGGTCGATGATATTGAAGCCATCGTAGAAAAAAGACTCGATGAGCTGACGCCCGATATGGTCAAACAAATTATCCAGCAAATGATCAAAGCGCACCTCGGCTGGCTGGTCGTTTGGGGCGGCGTATTCGGCGGCCTTATTGGTTTAGGGTTTAGCCTGATCTAGTCGTGGTCGTTCAAGAAACCTTTGTTGTTTCCACGCCGGGCAGAACTACCGTAGAAATAAGCCAGCAAATACACCGCATTGTTCAATCCAGCGACATCAATGTTGGTCTTTGCCAGGTGTTCTGCCAGCATACCAGTGCTTCGCTTATTATTTGCGAAAATGCCGACCCTGATGTGCAACGCGACCTTGAGGTTTACATGGGAAATCTCGTCGTCGATGGTGACCCGCGTTTCGTTCACACGCTCGAAGGCGATGACGATATGCCAGCGCATATCAGAACCATACTCACCAACCCTAATCTATCGGTGCCTATTTCGAATGGCAGCCTGGCGTTGGGATGCTGGCAGGGGATTTTTCTCTGGGAACACCGCCTATCTCCTCAACGCAGAAAAATAACCGTTACATTACTCGGTTAAGCCTTTGCAAAAAAGCTAACGCCAGAACCAAATTTATTCCGCTGCGCTTAGCACTATGGCCACACGCCGGTTTTTACTACGCCCCTGTTCATCGTCGTTATCCACCAGGGGCCGTGTGTCTGCATAACCTATCGCGCTCAATCGTTGCGGACGAATACCCCTGCCGATTAAATATCGCGTAACGCTTGTCGCGCGCGCTGAGGATAATTCCCAATTGGATAAATAACGCGGCGTCGAAATGGGCTGATTATCCGTGTGACCCTCTACTAAAATATGCCAGGGCCGCTGCTTTAACATCACAGCAATTTCATCAAGCACTTGTTCACCAGATAGGCTCAACGTAGCATCCGCTGGAAAAAATAAAATGCTATCGCTCATAGCCAGCTTAATGAGGTTTTTCTCTTCTATCACTTCTACCCGGTCTTTTAACTGGCTCAGATAAATTTGATCTAAAAAGGCTTTATTAGTCGGTTCTTTTTCGACCGCCACTAATTGCGTTTGCTCTTTTTCAACGGCGGCCTGTTGTATCTCCTGCTGCTGATAACTCAATAATAAAACGAATAAAGTCACCATTAACAGCAGCAGATCAATATAACTAACCGCCCAGGTATCGTGGTCTTCCTCGTGCAATGGCTCTTCTAGATCTGAAGAAGCGGTAACGCGGCGCTCAATCGACATGTGAAGCGGCTAACGGTAAAAGTTTTGCAAATCGATGCTTTATAGCTGCCTTAGGTGCTGGCGGACTATCTGCTGGAATACCGTGGGCTTCCAACATATCTCGAATTAGTAAGGGATGTTTCTTCTCATAAATCATCCCCAGCCCTTCGATCAAGGTATTAAGGTGTGATGCGTGCTCGGCCGTTCTTCGTTCAAGCTTTATCGCTAAGGGTTTACAAATTAAGTTCGCCACCACTAAGCCATACAAGGTCGTCAATAGGGCAAAGCCCATTGTCGCACCGACTTGCTCTAAACCCACCTCGCCCAGGCCGTATAGCATATGAATCATACCTAATAAGGTACCCAACATACCGAACGCGGGTGCGTAGCTCGACATAAGTCGCAACATTTGGGATTTTTCCTGGTTGGCCAATAGCAGCCGTGCGCGTTCTTTACGCATAATCTGATTGATATCTTTTAACGAGCAACGGTCGATTACCAGCTGAACGCCTTTCCTTAGAATAGGCTGCTGCGCCAAGGCGAGCTCTTTTTCAAGCAACGACACTTGCGCAGACCGATAAAGGTGCGCACAACGGAGTAATTGTTTGAACTCTACACGGCCGTGGAATGCTGCGGCCTGACGTCCATGGACGATATCGGGCAACTCTCGCAAAAGTTGCAGCACCTTATGCTGCGGCTTACTCAACATCAACGCGCACAGGGTGCCGCCCAAAACAACCAATAGACCGGGAATATTTATTAGTGCCAGCAGGTGTCCTGGTGAGATCAGCGTCACCACTGCCGCCAATAACATCAACAGAGCCAGATTAAAAACAGTGAAAAAACGCATCCTAAAACTCCCTAATAAAAATTGATATTAGGTATAAAGCAATTGTTGTGCCGAAAAAAAAATATATTACAAACAATAGCTTATGTTATTAGCACGTAATTTAAAACTCCCTTCTTGCCGGTTTTTTAACCGATAAGGCAAGTCTTTGCCTATAGCTATTGAAAGCTAAATTAATCGCGGAAATTTTTATATTGTAGAGGAAGGCCCAGATCTTCACTTTTTAGCATCGCCATTACTTGCTGTAGATCATCACGCTTTTTACCAGTAACGCGAACCTGTTCCTGCTGAATTTGCGCCTGTACCTTGAGTTTTTTATCTTTAATGAGCTTGATGATTTTTTTAGCAGACTCACTATCTAGCCCTTCTTTTATAATCACCTTCTGACGAACCTTGACACCCGATTGCTCCGATTTTTGCACGTCCATGCAGTTAACATCCACGCCGCGTCTGGATAATTTGATTCGGAAGATATCCAGCATTTGCCCCAGCTGAAAGGTAGATTCGCCAATCAACGTCACTTCATGTTGCGCCTGCTCAAATTCCGCATTTGTACCTTTAAAGTCAAACCGCGTACCTACTTCCTTATTCGCCTGATCCACAGCATTCGTTAGCTCGTGCATATCCACTTCAGACACCACATCAAATGATGGCATAACGCCTCCTAAATTTATTGAGTTGAGTAATTTTATCCATTATAAGTCGGCGGCCAATACAAATTAGCCTTCACGATTGCTTTTTTCTCATATCACGAATAACGTCATACGCTTCGGTCAACTGCTGGGTTTTTTCCTTCGCTATTTTCATCATTTCATCGGGCAAGCCTTTCGATACGAGCTTATCCGGATGGTGTTGGCTAATCAGACGGCGGTAGGCTTTCTTCACTTCCGCATCACTGGCGGACTCTGCGACGCCTAAGATGGCGTAACTGTCTTCCGGCGTTGCACGCGTTTGCTGGTGCGAACCACGGCGCTGACCGGCCCCAAGCATTCGTTTAAGCTGCTCGTAAGCAAAGTGTGGAATACCCAAACGTCCGCAAATATGTTGCAACACTTTGTCTTCTGCGTCATCTAAATGCCCATCGGCCAAGGCCGCCTGTATTTGTACCTCGATAAACATACGCACCAAATTCTTTTGGTGCTGACAAGCTTGCTTGAAGTCGTCTAATTCGGTTTCTAAATTAAAGCCTTCTCCCTTACCGCGATTAAACTCTGCAATCGCTTCTTTTTTCATCTCAGCGGACAGCTCCATTTGCGCCATCACGCGCTGCGCCATGCGTATTTCTTCTTGAGACACTTGCCCATCTGCTTTTGCGATGTGACCCATCACGGCAAATGTTGATTTAAAAAAGGTTTTCTTTATGCGTTGTTGGCGCTCTGGATCAAATGGGTTTTGTGCCAGGCCGGTATCAAATTTATGGCCTATATAGAGGCCCAATAGCGCGCCTAACGTGCCAAACGTCATATAACCGAATACGCCCCCCAGTAATTTTCCCGTCCATCTCATCGTTTCAAACCTTTTTTACTTGCAAAATTGTTAATAAAATTAGATCATTAGCAGCTTTTTTCATTACAGCAGAATAATCAAATGACGATCCCAACTTCTCTCCTAGACGCCAACCTAACCAGCTTACCGCTCATCCATAAGGGTAAAGTACGAGACATCTACGATATTGACGACAAACATATGTTGATTGTCACCACCGATCGTTTATCTGCTTTTGACGTTATTCTACCCGATCCGATTCCCGGCAAGGGTATTGTACTAAACGAAGTCTCTACGTTCTGGTTCAACAAGCTGTCTCATATTATCCCAAACCAGTTATCCGACTTAACGCTTGATCAGATACTGAATAACAAGGAAGACTGTAAACGCCTTGAAAAACGCGGCATCATCGTAAAAAAACTAAAGCCCCTGCCAATAGAAGCGATTGTTCGCGGTTACTTAATTGGATCAGGCTGGAAAGATTATCAGAAAACTGGCGCCGTTTGCGGTATTCAATTACCCAAAGACTTGCAACAAGCCTCTCAATTGCCTGAGGCTATTTTCACGCCGTCTACAAAAGCAGCCGTCGGCGAGCACGACGAAAACATCTCATACAAGCAAATGGTACCGTTACTGGGCGAAGAACTAGCAAAGCAAGTTCGCGACGTCAGCATTACGCTATACAAAACCGCCGCTGAATACGCCTTACAACGCGGAATCATCATTGCCGATACTAAATTTGAATTTGGCCTGGACGATAAGGGTGTTTTACACCTGATTGACGAAGTGCTAACGCCCGATTCATCGCGCTTTTGGGATGCTAAGGAATATCAGGTGGGAACTAGCCCTGCTAGTTTCGACAAACAGATAGTTCGTGATTATTTAGAGACCCTGGACTGGGATAAAACCTCGCCTGGGCCTAAACTGAGCGAAGAGGTTGCATTAAAAACTGCAGCAAAATATCGCGAAGCGCAACAACTTCTAACCAAATAATAGCTTACTCTCAGCTGTAAAAAAGGGCGCTAATGCGCCCTTTTTTAGTCCTGCTATATAGTAGTGTTTATTTATTAGTAAACTCAGGATAGGCTTCCAAACCACACTCACTAAGATCCACGCCTTCATACTCTTCTTCAGCAGAAACACGAATACCAACAATCATCTTCAACACACCCCAAACGATTAAACTCGTTACAAATACCCAGCCAAAGATGGTTGCTGCGCCGATCAATTGACCTGAGAAGCTAACACCATCGTTAGTCAGTGGTACGAGCAATAAACCTAGCAAACCACAGGTACCGTGTACTGAAATCGCACCCACTGGATCATCAATTTTCAGCTTATCCATGAACACGATTGAGAATACAACTAATACACCACCGGCCGCACCAAACAGGGTTGCAAGTAATGGAG
>JASJGO010000186.1:0-14451 GCA_033791505.1 Cycloclasticus sp. | reverse complement strand
AAGGCTTAAGAAACTCAGGCGTTTCTTTTTACTCCAATATTGTGTCTATTGTTGATACCTACGATGCACTAACCAGCGATCGACCTTACAAAAAAGGTATGACGCACCTGGATGCAACGCAGGTATTATACAAACAGGCGGGTGATCAATTTGATCGCCTGTTAGTGACCAAGTTTATCGAGAGTCTTGGTGTATTCCCACCCGGTTGCTACGTACAGTTAAGCGATAACCGAATTGCTCTGGTCCTAGAGGTCAATGAGCAATCAAGGTTACGTCCTCGGGTAATGACGATTATGGATAAATACATGAACCCGATTAAAGAAATGATCGTTAATCTCGACAAAGTATTTGTAGACTCCAAAGGAAGACCACTGCGTATTCAAAACATTATTAACCCGGAAGGGTTTAACATAGATAGAGAAAAACACTTCCAGGAAAGTATTATTACCAGTGGTTTTGCGATGGCGGGAAGTCAATAAAACACCCCTAAACCCCAAGCTATGAGTTTTTAAGTTATTAGCTCTTAAGCTAACTTAAAGTGGCTTGAACCTGACGATAAGTAACGGCAGCAATATCAGGTCGGCCAGCAGCGCAACTACCATCGAAAAACCGGTCAATAAGCCAAAATAGATCGTCGGTATAAAGTTAGACAGAGTCAAAATAGAAAACCCCAGTGTAATAGTGATGGTGGTGTAATACATCGCCCGACCAATACTTCGGTGTGAACGCCTGACGGCACCCCAATAGTCGTTGTCTTTTTGATATTCCAACGTCACCCTGTGCACGTAGTGAATCGTGTCATCTACCGCAATGCCTATGCTGATGGCTGCAATGGTAATTGTCATAATATCCAGCGGAATTCGCAACCACCCCATCAAACCCAGCACCAGCGCGGCTGCAGTCAAGTTTGGAATCAGTGCAATCGCCGCCATTTTCAGGTTTCTAAACAAGATAATAAACATCAGTAAAATCGCGATAAATACCACCCCAATGGTGAGTATCTGTGAACGAAAAAGGCTCTGTAACATATTGTTGTATAACACCACCATCCCCGTAAGGTGAACTTGTTCATCCTGAAGGTTCAGCTCTGTTGTAAGGTGTGTGCGTATTTTCTGTAAAAGCGCCTCACGTTTCAGCGTCGCATCGGATTCGAATACCCGAATAGTAAACCGTATTTGATCGCCATCCTCAGACAGGTAGGGAGTAAAAAGGGCCGCTTTAATTTCATCAGGTAACTTCTTGTATAGAACCGACAGGAAAAAATCATCCACTACGGCCTGTTCGTTTAGGCGTTCAAGCATCCTTAGTGAGCTGCTGATTGAGAGCACCTTGCCAGTTTCAGGCAGGCTATCAAGGTAGTCATGAATAGCAGCAACCCTTTCGGCCATAAAGCTATTGAACCAGTAGCTACGGCCAGTAATACCCGCATCCTCAAATTCGAGAGCCTCAAGGTCTTCGTCGTCGAGAATAACCTCTTCCTCCTGTTCGAGCGGAGCCTCCGTTGGCGAATCGATGATTACTTCGAGTGGTGTGGTTCCACCCAGCTTGCGATCAATCAACTGCATACCTTGATAAATTTCGGTGGATTCTTTGTAGTAATCAATAAAACGGTTTTCGACGCTAAGCGATGATATGCCAACGAGGCTTAAGGCGATGACAATAAAAAAAGTGGCAAGAAGACCGCCGCCATGAAGTTCAATTTGTCGAGCAAAAAATTGGGTGATAGCACCAGTAATGTCTCGGCGCTGTTTCGGCTGCTTTGGCTGCAATAAAACCAGTAAGGCTGGAAAAAGGGTAAACGTAACAAGAAAAGAAATGGTGATGCCAACCGCCATCATCCAGCCAAAATCAATGACCGGCCGGATACCACTAACCAGCAGCGAGCCGAATGCCACCATGGTGGTAATAGCAGTGTAGAAGCAGGGCAGAACCTTGCTTTTTACCGTGTCCAAAACCAGCTGGTTTTGGCTGGCGTTGGGGCTTTGCTGGTGCAGTTCGCGATAACGCACGACAAGGTGGACCGTTAACGATAGGGTAATAATCAGTAATAATGAAATAAAGTTTGAAGAAACGACCGTTACAGGCCAGTCTGCGTAACCTAAAAAACCGATCGTAATAAGGCCCGTTATAAGGCAGGTTAAAGTGGGAAATACCACCCATCGGAGTTGACCGAAAGCAACGCTAAGAATGATTAATAGAAAGCAAATAACGCCAATGCCGAATACGACGATGTCATGGCGAACAAAATCAATGGAATCGGCTGTGATCATTGGAACGCCGCCGAGGAATAACTCGGCGTGGCGTTTATGTTTGTGCATAATAGCGCGTATGCTGGCAATATCTTGGTTTTGCTGATCCTGCAGCGTAGAGCTGTAGGTTTCAAATTGCTGGCTAACCGCTACTAATTCTTTTTTATCGGCTGGCGAAATATCACCTAGCAACCTTTTCTCGCGTAATTGGTTGCGTTCGCGCAGCAAGCGATGCCAGGTGTCATCACGCTTTAAATTGACTTGTAATGCGGTCGTTTTAGCGTCGCTACTAATAACAAGGTTCTGGTAAATGGGGCTGTTTGTCAGCTCACGACGGGCATCATCTCGGTCGGTTTCTGGATTCTCTAGAACGGTTATATCATGGCCTTCAATGAGCGGTACATCCAAAATGGTGACCACTGACGCGACGTTTTCAATGTTCGACAGTTCATAACGCAGAGATTGAATATCCGCCAGTACGGGCTCGCTGAACAGGTCTTGCTCTGGTGTGTAGGTGATGATCAGGTAATCGTCTGAGCCGTAACGGGCCTTGATCGAGCGGTAATATTCCAGAGCTTGATCATTTTCCAACACCAGTGTATCGGCTGAGGCATCCAGGCGAAATTTAGTGGCCTGATAAGCTGCTAAACAGCTCACTATGAGAAACAGAAATAAAATGAATCTGGGTCTCGCCAGAATTAAGTTTTTATACTGTTCTGCTAGTGACAATGACATAAATATCCATTTCGAGTTTACTGCCTGATATAGCAATCTTACTATGAAGAATAAAAGGTAGTCTGTCTTATATCAGGATTTTAGCACCCCGTTCAATTTTGATGGCGAAGCTATATGGTTAGCTGGTTATATTTAACTCATCTTAGTTTACTTGCTTCTGCCAGCGCTGATATGGAACCGGGTTTGAATACAAACCCCGAGTTTTTTATTACTAAATGTGTAAAAGCGACGGTCTGAATCGCTTTATTCCTGCTGCTAGAATTAACTGAATTTATAAGGTATAAGTTATCAACATAATGGTTAAGAAACGTTAAATAAACGAAGGCGGAAAAAATAATGAATAACTCAATTTACGATATAGCGCTAACTAAAATCGACGGCAACGAATCGACCCTTGCTGATTACCAGGGGAAGGTCATGCTGATTGTTAATGTGGCCTCTAAATGCGGTTTAACGCCGCAATATGAAGGTTTAGAAAAGCTTTATCAGAGGTATCAAGACAAAGGTCTGGTGGTATTGGGTTTGCCCTGTAATGATTTTGCAGGACAAGAGCCGGGCACCGAGGCTGAAATTCAAGCGTTTTGTTCAACAAACTACGCCGTCGATTTTCCGCTGTACAGTAAAGTAAATATAAATAGCAGCCCAAGGCACCCGCTATACAAATGGCTTGTTAATGCTCAACCGACATGTCAACAGCTGGAAGGTGGGCAGTTAATGAGTAAACTAGCAGAGAAGGGCTTATCACCAGCTGTAGAAAGCGATGTCAGCTGGAATTTTGAAAAATTTCTGGTCGCACGTGATGGTTCAATTAAGGGACGATTTGCGCCAGATATAAAGCCTGATGACGCAAACCTTATTAACGCGATTGGGGAAGCATTGAACGCTTAAAGGGCTACGTGGGTCAGTCTCTTGAGAACTTTCTATTTATCAAAACTAAGCAGCCTACCGAATTGATTTTATTGAAGCTTAAATGCTTCAACAAGGGGGTTATTGATTGAAAGGCCAGCTCGTATTCCCACAAGAAACGTAACGTTTAATTTAAAGGGCGCTATCCTAGATGGTTTAGAGAAGTTTTTACTTTGACCCCAAATATTTTGTTTTATTTTGCGTGTCCATATATGACCCCTTTGATTATGGGAAGCTCACCCTGACCCTATGGTGCAATAAAACAATCGCTGTCCTTTCCCTCATATCGCCAGCCTATGACTATTCTAGAAACAGGGTTATACTTAAAAAAAACACGACAAACACCAGTTTTCCTCCTAGTGTTTCCCCAATTATGTATAACTTCAGTTTCAATATTCCCATCTGGTAATATCTGCGTACTAATTTTTTCGGCATGAGGCCATTTATACAAAGTTGGATCATCTATGCTTTTTCCAACATTGCTTTGATAAATTGATTTAAAATTTTCATGCTCATCTATCATCCACACACAGTTAGTCAGTAGCAAAAAAGAAGCAATAACCAAAAACCTAGTCATTGTCCCTCGTTGTTTGTGATATAGCATACCTAGCCCCGGAGTTATTCTGCCAACCATAAGTATATTCCCCTATAGTTGCCGTATATCCTACGGCAGCTGCAGGGATGAAAGTTGGATAGTTATTGAACACGTTTAATTTATAACCTGTTTTTTCGTTGAACCAGTAATCGTGTACACGTGCAAGAGCGCTATTCAACCCCGGAACTAGATTTAGAGCCCTGCTAATAAAGCCATTCTCAGTTCCTAAGTCTAGAAGAAAACCTTTTAATCCAGGATCACTACCTAATTCACGCTTTAATCCAAGAACAAGCTTATCCCTGTATTGTGCTAATTGCTGGCCATTTTCATCAACATCATCAAGCTCACTCATAATTTTACCTCGATTGAGAGTGGCTCTACCACCGATATTGTTTCTATAATAATCAGCTGCCTCTGTAGTAGCTTGCAAGAACGCGCCCGTCCTCGCCCCATTAGCGAACTTACCTCCGCCCAATTCAGCCACACCACCACCAGCGGCCGCTTCGGCTACGATTTTACCTGTAGCAGATTCTATATTTTCTATACCAAGCTCAGCGGCATAATCACTGCCAATCGAACCTGCAAAGCCATGTTGGAACTTACCTCCATTGGTTACAGAAGATACACCACGAACCACACCATGTGCTAGCGATTTTAATGTTTGTGCTGTGTTGCTAAGTGCTTGTGTCACACCTTCTTTTACTGCTGGGGTAAAGTATTTTAGGCTATTAATTTTACTCAGCGCTCCAAACGATATTGCCCCTATTAGCCCTGCCTTGAGATCACCTTCACTGCCGATAAAGCCCACAGCAAATCCTTGAACTATGGCATCCCAAGTGCCGGGTGGTACACCTAGCGTGGCTAGGTATATAGTCGCTACTATTCGAAATATCTCATTCTTAAGCAAGCTCTAAAAAAAGTTCTTTATCCCCCTAAAGACTTTCTTAAAAAACTTCTTAATCGAACTAAAAAAGAACCTACTCGGGTCGGTATAACTCAACGGGTTGTTTGACACGTAGCTGTAGCGGTTAAAACTTTGGCTGTTATACGCCGCCTGGATGTTGGGGTCGGCCGATACAAACCGTCCCAGCGTTGAGTCATAAACCCGTCCGTTCATGTGGATCAGTCCCACTTCGTCTACGTGCTCGTGCCCGGTAAAGCCTCGATCTGTGGTGGGCGATACGGGCGCGGTGCCGCTGATATCACTCCAGTTACTGTTGCGCCGCTTACAGTGTGCATCGTAGCTTTGGCTTTCGATCACTAGGCCGTTCTCATCGGTGATGGTGGCGATGGAGCCCAGGTGGTCTTTGTGCGGGTAATGGGTATTGGTGCTGTTGTCGCTCTTTGAGTTGACGATGGTGGCGGTGCTACCCCCGCTTAATCCAGCCTATTCAATGTGCTGGCTAAGACGTAGCATAGTGCAGTTTATTGCGCAACAAGATAAAGTCCAAGGCTTGATGAAAAATATGGTCGATAACAGTCCTATAGGCTTGTTCTCACAAATGATGGAAAAAACATGTCTACTTGTAATCTCAAAAAAAGGATAAAAACCCAATAATACAATAACTTAAGTTTTCACCCTCGCAAAACCTCTTCTTTTTTTAATAATTATGTTGCGCTGCAAAAAATAATGTTTGATCTTCTGATTATATTCGCTATCATAGGCTTACATTAAGTGCTGCACCGCAATATAACTTACCGAAAAGTCATTAATTAGGAGCATTACATGTTTAGTCAATTATCAGAGCAAATGAAAAAATCATCGCAGCCTGTTAGCGATTTATTCGCCGCAAACGTTGAGGCTTTGCAAGCAGTTTCAAATCAACAGGCTTCTTTTGTGTCGGGTTTTTTACAAGACAGTATAAAGTTATTGCAGACCGTTGCTCAGCAAACTTATACTGAAAGTTTTTTGGCAGCTCAAACAGTTTATGCAGAATCTGTACGGGGCCTTAGCCTTAATTAAGTTTATAAGCTTCAATCGATAAGAACGTGTTCTTTACATCTTGATTGGAGCTTTTTTTACGCCTTTATTTATTGTAACGAGTTAAACTAAGTTGCTATATGTATGGGTAGATAGATATTTGGAGTGATCATGAATTATCAAGCATACGATTATATTGCTAAAAGCGGTCAACTGATGAGCGAAAATTTTCGCTTGTTCAATGATGTTATCTCACATCCTAGTAATCCATTCTCGTACACATGGACAGGCCGCATGGCCAGTGCGACGCTGGAAAGCGCTATGCGTATTACTCAGCGTTACGATAAGCTAGGTTTTAATATAGATACGGTCGAAATTGAAGGAAAAGTGGTACCCGTTGAAGAAGAAACAGTGTTAAAAAAGCAATTTTGTAACCTTATACACTTTAATCGCAACAAAATTATCGCAAAAAATAAAGTATTGTTAGTTGCGCCTTTATCAGGACATCATTCTACCTTGCTAAAAGGCACTGTAGAAGCATTGTTACCCAATCACGAAGTATATATTACCGACTGGTTAGATGGTCGCGAAATACCACTTTCTGAAGGCCCATTCTCGTTTGACTGTTATGTTACTTACTTAATTGATTTTCTAAATTACTTAGGTGAAGACTCGCATATGGTTGCAATTTGTCAGCCTACGGTTCAAGCACTTATTGCCACGGCTGTAATGGCCGAAGAGAACAATCCTAATTCGCCTAAGTCACTTACGCTAATGGCTGGCCCGTTAGACACAAGCAAAAACCCAACTCGCGTTAATGAATTTTCCCATAAGCACCCTATGAGCTGGTTTAAGAACGTGGCTATTATGAAAGTACCAATGGGTTATCCAGGAGAAGGGCGTGAAGTTTATCCCGGATTTATGCAACTAGGTGGGTTTATTTCCATGAATAAGAAAACCCATGCGAAAAAACATCAAATGTACTTCCAAAATGTATTGTTTGGTGAAAAAGAAGATGCAGAACGTTTTCGCGCTTTTTATGACGAATATTTGGCCGTATTAGATATGCCCGCAGAGTTTTATTTGGAAACCATTGAGCGAATATTTAAAAACAACGAAATTGCCAAAGGGACCATTACTTACTTAGGCAAACCGGTTAATTTTGGTGCCATCAACAAAACCGCGCTATTGACAGTTGAAGGCGCAGATGATGATATTTGCGGAATAGGGCAAACGGAAGCGGCGCAAGATATTTGTAAAAATATTCCTAAGTCTATACGTAAACATCACCTGCAAACTGGTGCGGGGCACTATGGTATTTTTAGTGGCTCTATGTACCGAAAAAACATTCGCCCCATAGTCACTGAGTTTATAGAGAAGCACTCGTAACTGCTGTCGTATAGAAACGAAAAAAGGGACAATATGAGCTTCCCCCAATTAAACGGACGGATTAATTAAAGGGCATTAGCCCGTTCATATTCATCTGGACTGATATAGCCCAGATACGAATGCCTTCGTTGTCGATTGTAGAATACCTCAATATATTCAAATAAGCTTTGTTTAGCTTGTTGCTTTGTCTTGTAATCGTGATGATCTGCCCATTCTGTTTTTAACGTACCAAAGAAGCTCTCTGCTACCGCATTATCTAAACACTCACCCCCTTACGACTCATGCTGCACAGCATACCTTTGTCCTTAAGAAGCTGCTGATAGTCTCTGGATGCATAGGTACTACCTTGATCTGAATGGACGATAACAGGGCGCGCTGTCCGCCGACGGGCTATCGCCATGAGTAAGGCATCAACCACCAGTGTCGAGTTGTTACGGTCACTCATTGCCCAACCCACCACCTGACGAGAGTACAGGTCTAGTATCATCGCCAGATATAACCAACCCTGGCGTGTTTGAATGAAGGTGGTGTCAGATACCCAGGCTTGATTTGGCTTCAAGGCATGAAAGAATCGTTGTAAACGATCAGGTGCTGGAGCCAGGGTGTTTTTTGAATTTGTCGTTATCACAAACTTTTTGGCCATCTTTGATTGAAGGCTATTGGCTCTCATGATCTTAGCAACACGGTGAACGCTAACGCGTTCACCCGATGCCAGAAGGTCTTGATGGATTCTGGGTGAACCATAGGTCTGGCGGCTTGACTGGTGAAAACAACGGATCTTGGTTAAAAGTCGCCGGTTCGTACGCTGGGTAGGGCTGGGCGCTCGATCTAACCAATCATAGTAGCCACTGGGTGATACATTGAGCGCTGAGCATAAACGGCTTAGCGGGTGTTTGTATCGCTGGGATTTAATAAACGCGTACCTCACTTGAGTTCCCTGGCACCAAAAGTAGGCGCTTTAGGCGAAGTACGCTGCGGCCTTTTTTAAAATATCGACCTCCTCCTTTAGGCGTTCATTTTCCTGCCGAAGTGTTATTACCTCACTTTGGTCTTCTTTACGTGGGCGGCCCAGTTTATTAGAAAAGGCTTTGTCAGCGTTATTCTCTAACTGCTCTTTCCACTTATACAGTTGGTTGCGTCTAATGCCTAACTCAGCAGCGAGTTGTGACGATGGGCGATCTGACTCACTCATCAAACGAACCGCTTCAACTTTAAACTCTCGGGTGTAGGTTTTGTATGGCTTTCTTTTACTATTCATTTGGATACTCCTAAGCAACATTGTCGCTTATTTAATGTATCCGTTAAACTATGGGAGGTTCAATATGTCCCTTTTTTATATTACATTATTAAAAGTCTTAAACTAGCAGTATGAAATCATACGGCCAGTTCAAACAATTAATACATGTGCTGGCCACCATTTATAGACAAGGTAGAGCCGGTAATAAAGCCTGATTCATCATCAACCAAAAATGCCACACTATTGGCAATATCTTCTGGCTTACCTAAACGACCTACAGGAGTTGTTTTAATAATTTTAGCTAATACTTCTGGTGGTACGGCTCTTACCATTTCAGTATCGACATAACCGGGTGTAATTGCATTTACCGTAATACCTTTACCAGCACCTTCAAGGGCTAAAATATTTTAGGGTCAGAGTAACATTTCTGATGCAATGCTCCTTTTAACTCTTATCTTCCGGTGGTTTGGTTAATATTTTTTTACCAGAAAACATAGCTGAAACGAGATTTACGCCTTCTTTAAGTTCTGTAATTACTACAGCAAAGATGTGTATCACTATAATTATCAGCAGTGTATAGAAGCCATAGTAATGAAGTGTAATGAAAGGTTCGCGAAATGAGCGCATCGCCTTATATGACGCTTCATCATATAGCTCATTCGAATAAGGTATGAGCGTTGCTGGGTCAACACCAGGGGCGGCGATCCAGTTAGCTATCCACGAACCTATTGGCGGATAGTATATGTCTGTACCGGCTAAGACCAGCCCTGTTATTGCTTGTACCAACAATAGAAAAATCATCAGAGTAACGGCAAGGCGTCCCAATGGGTTATGACCGAGATACTGTTTTTGATGGCCACTGGTAAAATCAGTAATGTAATTGCAGGTTTCTTTTGCGTAACCTTTTCTAAACGGTAAAAATGCTGACCAACGCGAATACCGTCCCCCGATGAAAGCCCAGATAATTCGCCACGACAGGTTGAGTGTAAACACATAACCTATCCAGACATGTAAGGTCTTTAGGAGAATCTTGCCTTCATTAGAAACGCCGAGTAGCTTGGCATTGAGAATAACAACACCAATAGCAATTAGCCCGATAATACACAGAACGTTAATCCAGTGAAACCAGCGTACACCTGCATCCCAAATCGCGTAGCTTTTAAAGTCAGTCATTCGGCACCTCTTTCATTATGGCCTTGATAATTTTTCAGGAATGATAGAACCAAGTTGAACATTATTTATATGTTTGGTTCAAGCATCTAGCGTTTCAATAAGGGTCGGCGCAGTTTAGCTGTCACAGCACGCGAGTTTTGCATACGAACTTGATTGGCTTGTTAGACTTCATTATTGCGATTCATCCTCACGGTGTTTAATGTAAAAATGCAGGAACCAGCCTATGATGACACCAATCGCAAGAAGAAGAAATATGAGCAATGAGCGAGGCATTTGAATAGCCCAGAATAGGAACTGAATCTCAACAATAGCTACATTTTGAATTATAAAGAGAACAGCAAGCCCGGCAAGAATGAGAATGAATAGCATTTTAAGATTCATCGTATTTTCCTCTGTCAATTGAGTCATTATAAATAGGCTTTTAACTTGCTGTTATGGCCATAGATCACTTGTTCCCCAGTGGGTATAAGTTTCATTAAGGAGAGGTAAAAACTTCCTCTTAATTCAACCAAAGGGGAGTAAAAAGTCCCTGCAATACGGCAGTAAAGACTAAACACTAACTTGCTTTGCTCATTACTTTAAGTCGTTTTAAAAGATTAAGCCAGCGTCTATTTTTGCTGTCGCCAGGGCGTTCATTTCTTTAACAATCGAGGGCACGAGTTATCGCACAAGCGATAAAGCTGTTTGGCTGAGCTTGTGTTACTAAAGAAAAAAGTTTGACTCGTCTACGGCTGCGAAACCCGCGTTATTTCTATAAACAAGCTGGCTTGTATTCCCATTTTTGTGTAGATCATTAATTATGGTTTCTTCAGCTCATGACGAACAGCAAGACGAATCTGCTTCTCCGTCTCAATAATAGCAAATAGCGCTGCGCCGATGGCAACGACTAATACTCCATCCTGAAATGGGACGGATACTGTGCCGAAAATAGTTTGTAACGGTGGTAAATAAGTGATGGCAAACTGCGCCCCGGTAATGGCGATTACCACTATCCATAACACTTTTGTCCCGCGAAACGATTCCCAACGCAACGACGTGCCGTAAATATTCCGAATAAAGAACAGATGAAAAATCTCCATGACCACCAGGGTGTTCAACGTTAGCGTGCGTGCCAGTTCCACGGAATATCCGCGATCGATAGCATAGTGATATATGCCGTAAACACCGCCTAAGAAAAGCACGGAAACAAAAATAATATGCCATACCAGCTCGCCGTTTAACAGCGGCTCGCTTCGCGCACGCGGTGGTCGGCGCATGGTGTTTTCTTCCGTCGGTTCAAAAGCCAGCGCTATGCCTAAGGTAACAGCGGTAATGAGATTGATCCATAAAATTTGAACCGGCGTAACGGGCAGGGTCATGCCAAAAAGTAGCGCCACTACAATAGTCATCGCTTCACCGGCATTGGTGGGTAAGGTCCAGCTAATGATTTTTTTCAGGTTGTCATACACGGTACGGCCTTCGCGTACAGCGGCCACGATGGATGCAAAATTATCATCCGCGAGTACCAGCTCTGCCGCTTCCTTGGCGGCTTCGGATCCTTTAAGCCCCATGGCGATACCTGCGTCGGCGCGCTTCAGTGCAGGGGCATCATTAACCCCATCGCCTGTCATTGCCACTGTCAGGTCGTGTGCCTGAAGCGCGGTGACAAGGCGTAGCTTATGTTCCGGACTGGTGCGGGCGAAAATGTCGCAATCGAGAACGATTGCCTTTAACTGGCGGTCATCCATGCCATCGAGCTCGGCTCCGGTCAGTACCATGTCCGGATTTTGCAGTCCGATCTGCCTACCTATCGCCGCCGCAGTCTTCGCGTGATCGCCAGTAATCATCTTCACACTGATACCGGCGGCATGGCACTCTGCCACAGCGGCAATCGCTTCTGAGCGCGGTGGATCAATCATGCCCACCATACCTAACAGGGTGAGCATGCCCTCCAAATCTGCTTGTTCCAACACGGTGTATTCCGGCTGTACTGTCTTTACGGCAAAGGCCAGCACGCGTTGCCCTTTTGCGGCTATGGCCTCAACTTTTTTCTCCCAGTAGTCGGTGTCCAGCGGTTCCAGTTTTCCATCCGCATCAGGCTGACTGTTACACATGGCGAGTATGCGCTCTGGCGCGCCCTTCACAAAAACAAACGCATGTTGTGCATGGTCATGACATAGAGTTGCCATGAATCGGTGTCGTGCATCGAAGGGAATGGTATCGGTACGTGTCCACGCTGCCTGCTCGTTACGGGTATCCAGATCCATTTTTCCGGAGAAAGTAAGTAAGGCTCCCTCCATTGGATCACCTTCTGCATGCCAGACACCGTCTCTCTCATGTAATGCCGCGTCATTGCAGAGCGCCGCGGCCCGAGCGAGTTCTTCCAGTACGGTATGTTCGGATGGTGAAATATTCGTATCTTCCAGTTTCAACATGCCCTTGGGCGCGTACCCGTTACCGTCAAGGGAGAAAAGGTGTTTTTGTGTCAGTACCGAAGCCACCATCATTTCATTGCGTGTAAGCGTACCGGTTTTATCTGAGCAGATAACAGACACTGACCCCAGTGTTTCGATGGCTGGCAATCGACGCACGATCGCATGCCGTTTTGCCATTGCTTGTACGCCAACAGCAAGGGTTATGGTGAGTACGGCGGGCAAACCTTCGGGAATGGCGGCAACCGACAAACCTACCACCGACATGAACATTTCCGTGAAATCGTGATGACCAACAAAGTAACCGTAAATCAATAACAACACCGCAAATAGCAAGATAAGAACCGTCAACCATCTGGCAAAGATATTCATTTGGCTGACGAGGGGGGTGGTAAGTGTTTCTACTTCAGAAAGCAGGCTGCTGATTCGCCCGATTTCGGTAGCGCCACCGATGGCCACGACCACTCCCTTGCCCTGACCGGATGCCACCAATGTGCCGGAAAAGGCCATACATGTACGATCACCAAGAGGTACTTGTTCTGCAACCGGTTTCGTCTGCTTCTCAACAGGAACTGATTCGCCGGTCAAAATCGCTTCCTGTATCGACATACCGTGCGCAGTAAGCAAACGTAAATCGGCGGGCACCTTATCGCCCGCTTCCAGCAGCACAATATCTCCAGGAACCAAAAACTCACCATCGATACTGATACGCATTCCGTCACGAATTACATTGGCACGAGGTGCAAGCATCTGGCGAATCGCATCCATCGCTTTTTCTGCCTTGCCTTCCTGAATGAACCCCATAATCGCATTGGCAATAACCACAGCCAGAATCACCCCCGTATCGACCCAATGGGCCAGCGCCGACGTAATCAGCGCACAGCCGAGCAATACATAGATGAGAATGTTATGGAAATGCCGCATAAAACGAATCAACGCGCTGCGTTTTGCCGACCCAGCTAAACGATTGCTCCCATACGTAGCAAGACGTTCTTCAACTCCGCGTTGATCGAGCCCCGCAGCGGACGTTTTTAGCGCTTCGAGCGATGAGTTTGCAGGCATGCTATGCCATGCAATCCGCATATTATTCAATTTGTCTGCCTGCATTCTCGAGCCTTGTCTTTATGTTTTATTACGCCATAAACGGCGTGAACTTGCTAGCCTCCGGCGACCATAGGGGCCGAATTTGATGGATTTTTTAAACACTTACTGCCCCATAATTTTTAAAGCAATATACGGCGCAACTATAAAAACTAAAGTCACTATTTTATAAATACTCAGAAAATCAAAATACTTAGAGCTTAATTCTTTTTTGTCTATATCAAGCAACTTGCTGTGAATTGAAGATATTGTTCCTTTCATAAATATTAGAATGGCGGTTGCCAGAAGAAGATAGGCAATATTTATTACTGCTGCCCAGCCTAATAACTCAGTTAATTGTGAAATAGTGATCATAAATTACCTCTATTTTTATCAAATGGATTTTAGCGTTTTTGCGGTTGCCGTTAATTGACTTGTAAGGGCTCGAATACTATTATGTACGGCATATACGTACGTTAAATAGGTGATTGAAATGGACAGTGTTAGTGTAAACAAATTTAGAGACAACTTGAAAAGTTTTGTAGAACGAGTGGTTACTGAGCATTTACCGCTTAAAGTTACGCGTAGAAGTGGTGATGATTTTGTCGTTTTAAGCGCGGATGACTGGGAGCGCGAGCAAGAAACACTATACGTGTTACAAAACAATGACTTAATGAAACAAATTTTAGCCTCAGCAGCTACAAATGCCAAAAACAAGGGATATAGACCTACTGCCGGAGAGCTAGATGAGATCA
>JASJGO010000185.1:0-21104 GCA_033791505.1 Cycloclasticus sp. | reverse complement strand
GCTAGTAATGCATTTAATGCTACCAAAACTGAAGACGTTTACCAGAATTTATTTGGCTCAAACGAGCTGATAGAAAGCGATGAAGTAGCTTTAAAGGTGCCAAAAATTGCCGAGAACGGTGGCGCAGTACCGGTTTCTATTAAAACTCAAATGAAAGGTGTTGAGTCGATCAGCATCATTGTAAAAGACAACCCTCTACCCCTATCCGCCACATTTCAAATACCAGCCGGTACTATTGCTGATGTATCAACACGTATTCGCTTAGCACAAACGAGTACCGTGACGGCTGTTATAAAAGCCAATGGCAAGCTCTACAGTAAGAGCCAGGAAGTTAAAGTTACTATCGGCGGCTGCGGCGGTTAATCAATAGATTTCGGAGATAAAAATGAAAGTTAAAGCAAAATCAAAAAATAATATTACTACTGTTCGCGTGCTAGCTAAACACCCTATGGAAACGGGCCGCCGTGTCGATAAAGAAACTGGAGAGAAAATACCAGCTCACTTCATTCAGGAACTAACCTGTGAGCACAACGGTAATGTCGTTTTTCTAGCCCAGTTAAGCACTGCTGTCTCACAAAACCCCTACCTAGCCTTTTCCTTTGAAGGCGGTAAAAAGGGCGAAGTTCTTCAGCTACGCTGGAACGACAATATGGGAGAAGTTGAGAAGGTAGAAGCTAAAATTAAATAATTTTTATATGAAAAACCTTCTTAAAACTATCGCCTGCACCCTTTTAATAACCTCAGGTCATGCGGCAATAGCTACACCAGAGCAAGATAAAGAAACATTTCAACATTTTTACAGCGAACGGTTTCCAGATATCGCGCTAGAAGATTTTACCGATGGCGTGTATGCAATAGATCAAGACGCTCGTAGCCAATGGGAAGCTATGAGCGACTTCCCGCCTTATGAAGACGCTCTCGAAGAAGGCGAAGTGTTATACAACACAGCATTCAAAAATGGTCAGCACTACGCCAGTTGTTTTGATAATGAAGGCAATAATATACGCCAAAACTATCCGCGATTTGATATCGATCGCGGCATGGTCGTCACACTGGAATTGGCCATCAATGAATGTCGCACCACTAACGGAGAAAAACCTTTAGCGTATAAACAAGGCGATATTGCAAAAATATCAGCTTATATGGCGTCAACCTCAAAAGGCTCGCTCATCAATGTAACCATACCCGATAACGAAAAGGCACTCTCCGCTTATGACGCGGGAAAACAGTATTTTTATTCCAAGCGCGGACAATTAAATTTTTCCTGCGCAAACTGCCACGTACAGAACGCAGGCCGTAAAGCTCGTTCAGAAACATTAAGCCCTGCTCTCGGGCATGCCAGCCACTTCCCGGTTTATCGTTTAGCCTGGGGCTCCTTAGGTACCCTGCATAAACGTTTCGATGCGTGCAATAAACAAGTACGTGCGCAACCACTTGAAGGTCAGAGTGAAGCCTATAGAAATCTAGAGTATTTCTTAACGTATATGAGTAATAGCTTACCAATTAATGGCCCCGCTTCAAGAAAGTAATTCAGGCACCTATTTATGAAAAGCAATTATTTATTTATTTTAGTCTTGTTAACACTGTTAAGTTTCAATATTAATGCTCACGGCACGTCTAAATCACAAGCTGAACAAGCTTTACAAACGGCGAATGACTTATTGACTAAAACCATTACAGCAGGTCATCAATGGACTACGATTAAACCACTGATTGATCAGTCTAAAAAAGCACTGAAAACTAAAGATTTTGGTACTTCAATATCGTTAGCAAATGAAGCTATCGAGCAAGCTAAACTTGCCCTTATGCAGGCTGAAAACGAAAAAACAAATTGGCTGCACAGCTTACCTAAATAACCCTATACCAGGATCAAAAGAATGAATCGTAGAGAATTTAACCAGCTATTAGTCGCTGGAGCAGTAGCTGGTATCCTGCCAAAAACAAGTCTTGCTTTTTCTAAGCTACAGCCTAATTATGATATCCCCCAGAAAGGCAACGCTCGTTTACTGCATATCACCGATTGTCACGCGCAGTTAATGCCTATATATTTTAGAGAACCCAGTGTAAACATAGGGCTACATGAAGCATTAGGAAGAACGCCGCACATCGTTGGCGAAGCATTTTTAAAGAAAAACAACTTCAATATAAACTCCATTGAAGCGCATGCATTCACCTATTTAAACTTTAATTCAGCTGCAAGAGAATATGGCAAAGTGGGCGGCTTTTCCCATCTAAGCACACTGATTAAATCGTTAAGAAGTTCAGCCGGCGGTAACGAAAACAGCTTATTACTAGACGGTGGTGACACCTGGCAAGGTTCAGCCACTGCGTATTGGACGCGTGGCAAAGATATGGTCCAGGCTGCTAACTTGCTGGGTGTAGATATTATGACCGGGCATTGGGAGTTTACCTATCAGGACGATGAAGTATTCGCCAACGTTGATGATTTTAATGGCGAGTTCCTGGCACAAAACATTAAACTCACTGAAGACGCTCTTTTCGAAGGCAAGCGATCGCATGATGAAGATTCTGGCCACGTATTTAAACCGTACAGCATACGCGAGCTAAACGGCCACAGGGTCGCCGTTATCGGTCAGGCCTTCCCTTACACACCTGTCGCCAACCCACAACGATTTATTCCCGACTGGAGCTTTGGTATTCGTAACCAGGAACTACAGGAACTGGTCGACGATATCAAAGAAAATGAAAAACCAGACGCCATTATCCTTTTATCGCATAACGGCATGGACGTAGACTTAAAGCTAGCGTCAGTGGTAACCGGCATAGACTTTATTCTCGGCGGCCATACACACGATGGCGTACCGGTTCCAGTTACGGTTAAAAATAGCGCTGGCGATACAGTCGTTACTAACGCCGGATCGAATGGTAAATTTGTCGGCGTACTCGATTTAAACCTCGAAAAAGGTAAGGTCAAGGGCTACGAATACCGCCTACTTCCCGTATTCTCAAACTTTATCAAAGCCGATCCAGAAATGGCCGCATTGATAGAAACCATTCGAAAACCCCATTTAGAAACGTTAAACGAAGAATTGGCAGTGACTGAATCTCTTCTATATCGTCGAGGCAATTTTAACGGCACTTTCGATCAGTTGATTTGTGATGCCTTACGCCATGAGCTGAATGCTGAAATCTCACTCTCTCCTGGGTTTAGGTGGGGTACCACCGTATTACCGGGCCAGGCTATTACCTTTGAACACGTAATGGATCAAACCTGTATTACTTATCCTGAAACCTACGCACGTGACATGCTAGGCAATGAAATTAAGGCGATTTTAGAAGACGTAGCGGATAATTTGTTCCACCCAGACCCCTTCTACCAACAAGGTGGCGATATGGTTCGCGTCGGCGGAATGAATTACATTTGTGACCCAACGGCTAGTGCCGGTAATCGCATCAGTAATATGACCCTGGATAGCGGCAAAACCATCGATGCCAACAAAACTTACAAAGTCGCTGGTTGGGCAACGGTGGGATCAAAAGCGCCGGGTAAACCGATTTGGGAAGTAGTCGCTAGCTATCTGCGCAACAAGGAAACGGTCAATATCAACAAGATCAATTCACCGATATTAAAAAATATTGGCAATAATCCAGGAATAATTCTTTAAAAAAAGGTTCTTTGAGCTGTTTTTTTATTCTCTTGAATAATTAACTAGTCAAATACTCGCCAATCGCCTTATGTGCGTGCCCCGCTTTCGACATTTCCATGCGTAAGCTGTCGCGTTGGCTATGCGAATATTGCGTTAACACTTTATTTTTATTTAATACGTAAACAATCCCTTCTGCCAGTACATCGGGATCGATATCGGGCGTGCCTTTAAACAAGGTTTGGATTTCCTCCTCCCTGCTTTTGTGCAAGGCTACAACCGCGTCCCATTCGCCAGCTTCCGCCAAATTCATCAGCGTTGACGTGTCATCAAGAATAGATTGTAATCGCGCAGAATCGTTAGTCATTTTCTTATTTAACCTTTCGCGGCGTTAGGGTCAATTGCATCCCAGCCCATTTTGACCTGGCTCAACAATTTACCCGCTTCGTCCAATAAGGCCACGTCGTTTTTAATATTCGCCTGTAGCAAAATATGGTTGATGTATTCGTATAATGCGTCCAAATTTTTTGAAATTTCACCGCCTTTGGTAAAGTCCAAGCTGGCTTTAAGCCCTTCTATAATTGAAATAGCGCTACCAATTTGCTCGCCTTTTTTTGCAATATTATTTTGCTTAAGCGCGCCTTTTGCCGACAAAATTCTCGTTAATGCACCATCTAAAAGCATCTGAATTAAACGATGCGGGCTCGCATCCATCACGCCGCTGTGTGCGCCCATTTGTTGGTATTGCTTTAACGCTGCTGTGGCACCATTCATATTTATTCTCCAGTTTGTTTATATGTTTAATTAATTGTTATTATTCCGGCTGAATGTTCCGGGTAAATTAGCCAATTGTTCGGTTAAAAAACTACTCTGATTTCGTAATGAACTCACTAAAGCATCCATTGCTGAGAACTGCGCTAACAAACGACTTCCTAAAGACTCTAAGCGCCTGTTTAAGGCTTCTCTTTGTTCAGTAATCGTATCAATGCTCGTTTGTAAGCCCTCGGTCCTGCTTTCGATAATGCCCGTTGAACCGATATAACCTTCTATAACCGTATCCAGCGTATTAGCCAGGCCATTGCTGGCCGCGAATAACTCACCGACTTCGTCAAAATTACTATCGAGAGCGTCATTTAATCTATCGTCATCAATGGATAATTTGCCGACATCATCTGTCGTTATCCCCAGCTCAGCCAACGTACTAAAAGAGCCCGTCAAGCCAGAAATAGACGATGAAATTTCTCGTCTAATCGAATTTTGAATGCCCCTAAGCGTTGCATCTCCAATTAAAATACCACCCGTTTCGGTAGTCGCGTCATATGAACCCAATGCGTTGAAGGTATCGACCAGGCCATTATAATTAGCAATAAAGACATTTATTTTTGCAGTAACCGATGCTTGATCCTGTGTAATGGCTAAGGTCTCACCCGCTCCTACGCTTTCCGCGCTAATCGTGATCCCATCGATTACCCCAACAAAGGTGTTATTGTTGCTACTAACCAGTTGATTATCGACCTTTATTTGGCCGTCCAGTGGCACCGCCGGCTCAGCTAAATTTGCATTCACCAAACGCGATAAACCCAGCGCGTCGGTGTCGTTTAAATCGGCATCGTCAACGGTAATGCTTATCGCATTCTCTAAACCCGTGGACGTCGCAGTGAAAATTAATTTTTGTTCTGTACCGCCTACCCCATCATCCACATTGATAATAGACGCCGCCAGACCGGTATTATCTTCCGCTGAATTAATGGCGTCGCGTATCTCGGTTAGGGTGTCTGTCGCGGTAATAGTGAGGTCGAAAGATTCCGTCCCTTGCGTCAGGGTTAAAACGCCAGCGCCGACTGCATCTGTAGCAGCGTAGCCATCCGTCGTGATTAATTTATGTGCTTGCGCTAATTGCACCACTTCTATGCCGTATTGAGAGACATCAGCCGTCTCATCTGCCGCTGCGGTAAAAATATCTGCATCGCTCGATGTAGCAGAGCGTACTTGAAAATCGCTGACTTCCTGTAAATTTTGAACAGCCGTTTGAAATAACGATAATGCGCCCTTCAATGAGCCATAGGCCGAGATATCACCCTGATATTCTGCTTCTCTCAGGTTAAGTCGATTGGCGCTCGCCGAACCTTCAGCCGCTACTAACTGACTGATCAATGAGCCTATATCTAGCCCTGAACCGATACCTGGTGATGAAATTGACATATTAAATTCCTATTGATGCACGCTTAATGTACGCATGCAAAAATCAAGCCTGTTATGCGCTATCATTAACGAGTAGACCACGCACTAAATCATCTGGTTGCGCCTTGTTTTCGGCTAAATAGGCGGCTATTTCTAATACTTTCTCAGATGGGAAGCTGCGAATCACATCACCTGAGTCTTTATCCGTTACGGTAATAATGGACTGGCCGGTTTCCTCGTGTACACTAAATTGAATCCCGCGCTGAATATTTTGCACAAAACTATTCAATTCGCTGACCGTTTGTTGCACTTTTTTTGCGGTAGAAGATAGCTTGCTTGTCTCTTCTTGCGGCAAAACATTTCCGCTCACCGCTGTGCCCGCCTTATATTCAACTGTTTCATTTGTAATGACCTTATCTGTCGATGCGGTCGAATTTAATGCTTTAGGCGTTGTTGCCTTTGTCATTGTGTTTATTAAATTAATTGTTTCCATAATAACCTCCCTGGTTAAGTGAAAGCTGGCTCTGCTAATGCAGAGCCAGACTCACTAACTAGCGGCTTATTGAAGTAATGCCAACACGTTTTGTGGCAAGGAGTTTGCTTGCGACAAAATTGAGACACCAGCCTGTTGAAGAATTTGAGCCCGTGTTAAAGCGGCTGTTTCTTCAGCAAAATCGGCGTCACGGATACGGCTACGTGATGCAGTCAAGTTTTCAGACGTTGTTTGGATACTAGAAACAACCGAATCAAAACGGTTTTGAATAGCACCTAACGACGCACGGCTTGAGTTAACAGTACCTAAAGCAGAGTCTACAGATAAGATAGCTGCATTCGCACCCGCTACTGTAGAAATATCAGTCGCTGCGATCGTTGTACCAACCAATCCGCCCGATGCCGCGATTACTTCAGCTGTTAGACCCGCGTTAGCTGGTGTAGTACCTGCAATCGTCAAATCACCGTTTGATGAAGTAACAGAAGCAACGATACCACGAGATGTTGCTAAGTCACCCGCCGCATCTGTTCCACCTTCAACGAACACCGCATTACTGCCGTCGGTTTTAGTGAAACTAAGCGTTCCAGACGTACCAGACACACCCGTGTAACCGGTTACGCCTGACGCGGTAATAGCCGCGGCAATTTCAGTACCCGTAATAGTGCCGTCAGTACCCGCTGCGGTTAAATCCAGCGCTGTGCCGTCAAGTGACAAGGTATAATCAGGGGCTACAGCTGTTATTGCAGCTGAACCTGCTGTACCTGCACCGTCATTAAACCCAAGCGTCAAACCATTAGCAGTAGTAGCTGATGTAACAACCGCACTTGTAGCTGAAGCCGAAACTGGATCACGCGCTATACTAATAACAAAGTCACTACCGCCGGCTGTTCCAGTAAACGATGCAACGTATTCATTTGCTCCAATAGTATCTAATTGAGTCTGAACTTCAGCAACGAAAGCCGCTTCACTAGCATACGTAGCAGCGGTGAATGTAAGAGCAGTACCATCAACTGTAGTACCAGTTGTAGCGCCTATTGTTAATGTAGTTATGGCATCAGTGTCAACAGCAACGCCTTCAACTTGTGCAGCACCAACCGTTCCTACAACATCAGCAAACGTTGCACCCGCTTGTACGTTAGTCGCCGTTGCCGTTAGGTTCACATCAGACGCCGTAATCGCATCCGCAATGGCCTTTGCATCGGCGGTTGCCGTAATAGCATTACCATTAACGGTTAAATCACCCGCTGCAAAGCCAGCTTGAACAGCCGTTCCTACCGTAGCAGTAGCGCCTGTCGTTTGGCCTAATGCTAATGTACGAGTGCTTCCAATTGAACTGATGCTAACGGTTTCGCCGGCATTAGCGCCTACCTGGAACGCCTGGTCTGCGAAGCTGCCATCTAATAATTTAACGCCGTTAAACGAACTCGTTGAAGCAACGCGATCAATCTCAGCGATCAATTCAGATGTTTCTAATTGCAGTGCCGCACGATCAGATGATGAGTTGGTGGCGTTAGCTGATTGCACTGCTAACTCACGAATACGTTGTAAGTTGTTGGTGATTTGGGCTAAATCGCCCTCAGCTGTTTGCGCTAAAGAAATACCGTCGTTTGCATTTCGCTGAGCCTGGTTTAAACCACGAATCTGTGTGGTGAAACGCTCTGAAATAGCAAGGCCGGCGGCATCGTCTTTTGCACTGTTGATGCGTAAACCTGAAGAAAGTCTTTGTAGCGACGTATTCAAATCATTCTGAGATGTATTCAGATTTCTTTGAGCCGTTAAAGACGCAATATTACTGTTAATAATTTGAGGCATTTTATTGCTCCTATGTAAGCGATTGCTTACTTATTTTCTAAACATGACGGATATATCTTTTAAAATCACTAGATATTCACCGCCTCCGAGTAAGGTATCGGCTAGGAGAATAAAACCTTTAGGTTAATTTACAGAAAATATTAGAAGCAGGGAAAAGTGTGACGCAGTTAGAATTTAAACTTATAGCTGATTGAACAACGATAAGTTTTGCACCCGAACAAACGCCTGTTGTGCAGCCTGTAGGGATACGACTTGCAGGTTAAAACGACTGATCGCTTCTGCCATATCCAGGTCTTCAACCTGAGACTTTGTCTGTTTAATGCTGAGCAGGAAGTCTTGATTAATTTCATTCTGGCTATCGATCACGTTAAGCCGCGCGCCAATTTGTGCGCGCACGTCTAAAACACGGTCTATCGCAGTATCTATTTGGTCTAAGCGATCATATAAAGGAATAGATACGGTTGCCGTTATATTTAGCCCTGTCGGAGGAGCCGATATATTCAGCTCGTCTGCGCCTTGCGTATCGGCGGTGATACGAATTTCATTATTACTGACATTGGCGGTAACATTGGTATTACCCAGGCCCTGCTCGGTATTGATCGCTGCGCCTAAATTAGCGCTTGTGGTATCGGTATCGATGCCGATAGCGACAGACGTATTACCGGGCGCGGTCGTAGCGTCGTTATCAAATTCATAAGTAATGCCGTTTACGCTGATGATGTCGCCATCAACCGGCAAGGCAGCCATCGTTAAGCCGACCTCCTCTTTGGCGGGCTTATTGTTAGCCAGATCGGTCGCCAGACCGTGTAAGGTGCTGAACATATCTTCCGCATTACCGTTTTTATCTTGTAGATTAAAGAAGATTTCCGCGCCTGCGTTATTGTCGGCTACGGTTCTATTTTCGCCTATTTGAATAAGTCGTTGGCCTTGATCACCTTGATAGGCGAACTGGCCCGACGCTGCGGATCCGGTAAAAGCCTCTGTTTGTGCCTTAAAGCCCGCGTATAAATAATCGCCATTGGCGTCTTTAGTGTTCGCCAGCGCCAATAGCTCATCTAATCGCTGAAACATTTCTTGCGCTATAGATTCTCTGTCTGACGCCGTGTTGGTGGCATTAAAGCCCTGTACGGCTAATTCTCGCACGCGCTGCAAACTATTTGTTACGTGTTGCAAGGTGCCATCGGATAGTGACAAGCGGTTTTCCGCGTAATTGATATTACTCTGAAACTGTTCAATACGGCTTATAGACTGATTCAAGTCTAGAATCTGCACGCTACCGGCGGGGTCGTCGGACGGCGTAAGAATACGTTTACCTAACGATATTTGTTGTTGCGTTTGGTTCACCTGCGTTTGCTGCAACAAGATGGAGTTAATACCCAGTTGTTGCGCGAGGCTGGTTGAGATTCTATCGACCATTATCTGAACACTCCTATCAAGGTGTCGAAAATTGTGCGCGAGGTTAAAACCACCTGACTAGCGGCCTGGTAAGCTTGTTGAAAGCGAATAAGATTGGCCGCTTCTTCGTCTAAACTCACCCCACTAACGGATTCCTTTGAAGCAATGGTTTGCGCCAGCAGGCCTCTTTGCGCCGCGCCATTAAGCTCTGCAGCCTGTGTGCGTCGGCCCACATCAGCCACTGTCTGACCATAGCTATCTTGAAAGGTGGCGGTACCACCCGATAAAATTCTTGTGGTTTGCAACCCAGCCAGTAAAAGAGCATTCCTATTGTCCCCTATGCCGCCGGCGTTATCGACCAAGGCGAAAGTATCTCCGTCGGCCGGTTGGCCGTTTAAGGTAAAGCTGATATCAGCAAAGCCCGCCACATTAACGGTGTATGTATCGCCACTATTGGTTGCGGCGTCATAGGCTAGTGCCAGTGGCGCTCCGGTTACGCCATTGACCGTATATTGTTGAAGCCCAGCGTCATAATCAAGCGTCACATTCGCCGGCAAAGTCGCGGCCGCTAAATTACTGATATTAACGGCGCTCAAACTGGCGGAACCTGAATTAGTGGTTGCTGTTTCACTCACTACCGGCAAGGCTACCGCTATATCACGCGGATTGGTCAGGGATAAATTAAAATCGCCTGCAGCGTCACGCAGGGGCCTCACTCGATAACTATTAGCGCCGGCGCCCAGTGATGAGAAATCATAACTCACGCCGTCCACTTCGGTCGTACCTTCGGTTAACAAACCCGTCGTCTGAACTTTGTCGGATAAACGCGTTATTGTGTAATTGGTACCGTCTGAGACGAAACTATAATCGCTGGTGCTTAAATTGGCTGGATTAGAAAAGCTGGCCAGTAAAGGATCTGCACCCACTAGTTGAATAGGCGCTATGGTTGGGTCGCTGAAAAACCTCAGTCCCTGCTGCCCATCCAAATCAATGCCGTTGGCGTGCTGTTCATTGACCGCGAAGGCTA
Organism: Cycloclasticus sp.; assembly: GCA_033791505.1. Lineage (GTDB taxonomy): Bacteria > Pseudomonadota > Gammaproteobacteria > Methylococcales > Cycloclasticaceae > Cycloclasticus. Next base: position 10,591 of record JASJGO010000185.1, on the reverse strand, counting down.
AGCCAACGGCCACCTGACCGAGCGTACTAATGGCGGGGTCTAGTACTTCGTCTCTAAAACGCAAGGTTCCACCCACTTCTCCACCGGTCATAAACTGGGTAACGACGAGATTGGTACTGCCTTGTTGAAATACGATATCGACCGCGCCTGGGTCAAACCCCGCTGGTTGCAAAGCCAGGGTGTTAGAGGTAGAGCCCAGCACCAATGATTGCCCATTGCCAATGAATACGTTGAGCGCGCCATTTTCCTGCTCGTTGGTATTAACGTTGGTCAGTTCGGACAAACGATCAACGAGCTGGTCGCGTTGGTCGAGTAAGTCGTTCGGCGGTTGACCACCCGATAAACCGGTTGCGGTAACGATTTTATCGTTTAGGGTGGCGATGTTTTTTGATAAATTATTAATCGTCGTGATGTTAGTTTGCAGGGAACCATTTAACTGTGTGGTTAAGTCATCAAATAAATCATCTAACGTGGAAAAACGATCCTGCAATACCTCGCCTTCTGTTAACAACACTTGCCGCGCCGGTATAGACGTGGGGTCGTCAGCTACCGCTTGAACGGCGTTGAAGAAGTCCTGCAGCGCTGTACTAAGCCCTACGTTTTGGTTCGCTAAAGCGCCATCTACTTGTGAGGCAAAATTAAAATAGGCGTCTAATTCTGACGAGGCAGAACTGCTGGTTCTAAACTGGTTACTGAGAAAAGCGTCGTAAGAACGCGCGATGGTTGAGGTGGTAACGCCAGAGCCAATAAAACCAGCACCCGTTAATTGTGGGTTGAGTGCCTCTAAATCGACGCGTTGGCGACTATAACCTTCGGTCGCTACATTGGCGATATTATGACTCGTCGTATTGAGTACATTTCGGAACGCCGTTAAGCCCGACAGTCCCGTTAGTAGAAGATCACCGGCCATGTTGCTGACCCTTTGATGCTTGATTATTCATATTCTGTATCCCTGTGAGCTGTTATCGGCTTAAGCCGCCAATTCTGAAGTTTTTACAACGCTATCAGCCGGCAACGAACTCAATTGTTCGCGGCCTAAAATAGAAATTATTTTTTTCGCGTACGCTGGGTCGGTTGCATAACCGGCCTTCTGTAAACCCTTTATAAACTCTTCGTTTGAATCCACTTTCGTTAGCGCTTGTTGGTAACGTGGGTTTTGTTTGAGGAATTGCACGTAATCATTAAAGCTCGCTTCGTAGCTATCGTATACGCGGAAATTGGCCTGGCGCTTAACGGCTACGCCCTGTTCAAATTCAACCGTTTGCACTGACACGGTTTTGCCTTCCCAGCCGTGCGAAGCCTTGATGCCAAATAAGTTATGACTGCTTTGACCGGCTTTGTTTTGCATCACGTGCTTGCCCCAACCGGTTTCTAAAGCCGATTGAGCCAATAACACTTTTGCATCGACTCCTAATTCTTGCGCTGCTTTTTGCGCTTGCGGCCAAAGCCTGTCGACGAATTCTTCTACTGAATTAATCCGCTTGCTCGTTACTCTTGACGTTACGTCAGATGTTACGGCTGGTTTTGCTACAGGCTTATGCAAACCCACTTCCTGTAGCGCACCTTGAATGCGTTGCACCGCAAATTCTTGATAATTAGACAATGTTTGTCCCTGGGTAACGACGTCCGTTTTAACCTCGCCTCCCAGTTGTTGCACGATCATATCGGCCAGACCCAAGTTGCCACGTTTTGATAAATCGAGTGAGATTTGATCGTCGTACATGGATTGATAAAAGCGCGTTTTTTCGTTACTGATTAAGTCAGATTCTGGCACCGTATCGCGCATACTTTTCAGCATCATTTTTAAAAATATGGTTTCAAATTGGCGCGCTACTTCGCTTAAGGCCTCATTTTCTTCACCTTTACTACCGCCGGCTTTAGCGCGTAACTGCGCCAGACCATTAAAATCGGTATAAACGTCTGCTTGTGAGCTCGCGATACTCATTAGATAACGATCAGCTCTGCGGTTAGCGCACCGGCGCTTTTTAGTGCTTCCAATATGGCGACCAGATCACTGGGTCCAGCGCCCACCTGATTAACGGCTCTAACAATTTCATCCAGCGAAACACCCGGATCAAAGACGAACATGCGTTTATCTTCTTCGCTAATGGTGACGTCTGATTGAGGCGTCACTATCGTTTCGCCGTCTGAGAACGCATTCGGCTGACTGACGTTTAGATTTTCGTTAATGGTGACCGTTAAATTACCGTGCGACACCGCCGCAGAGCGTACTTTAACCTGGCTGTTAATAACCACCGTACCGGTTCTTGAATTTATGATAATGCGGGCAGCCGATTGCGCTGGTTGCACTTCTAAATTTTCTAGCAGCGACATAAACGCCACGCGTTGTGCCGGATCACGCGGCATATTCACTTTAATGCTACCGCCATTGATAGAGTGTGACGTTTGCGGACCAATCGCCTGATTGATTGATATGGCCAGTCGGTTTGCCGTGGTGAAGTCAAAGGTGTGTAAATTTAACGTCAACGAGTTGCCTTCATTAAAAGGACTGTAAACAGCGCGTTCAACCGTCGCACCGTTAGGAATATTGCCAACGGTTGGGATATTGACGCTGACTTTAGAACCATCGTTACCCGATGCACTTAGGCCGCCCACAATAAGATTACCCTGCGCAACACCGTAGATTTGTCCGTCGGCGCCTTTAAGCGGTGACATTAACAAACTACCACCGCGCAAACTACTGGCTTCGCCGATCGCGTTCACCGTCACATTAATCTGCTGGCCTGGGCTGGCGAATGGTGGCAATGAGGCATGAATGATCACCGCCGCAACATTTTTAGACTTGATCTGAATATTAGATGGAATTTTCACCCCCATTTGGCTCAACATGCTACGCAGGCTTTGTGAGGTGAAATCACCCGATTTCACTTTATCGCCGGTGCCGTTTAAACCGACGACCACACCGTAACCTACCAACTGGTTAGAGCGAACCCCGGTGATTGAGGCTAAGTCTTTAATACGCTCGGCTTGAGCGGTTGTTAGGCCTATCGTTAATAAGACAATGGCTAATATTAATTTGTTTTTCATAATGAGTCCTTAGAAAGGGAATACTGCGCTGATGAAAAATCTGGCTAACCAGCCAATTTTATTGGCGTCGGCTAGTGCGCCTTCACCGGTGTACATGATGGTGGCGTCGGCAATTTTTGTGGATTCAACGCTGTTATCAGGATTGATATCGGTTGGACGAATAATGCCGGCTAATCGAATGTATTCATTGCCCTGATTCAGACGAACGCGTTTTTCTCCGCGAATTTTTAAATAACCATTCGGCAACACGTCGATCACGCTGACGGTAATGCTACCGCTTAGACTATTGTTTTGCGTACTTTCGGATTCACCAGCAAAATCACTGCCAGAGGCTAAGCTGCTATTAAAATTCAGACCAAAAATCGAAGGATCTACCTTGCCCAGCACAGTAGGAATTGATACCGAGCTTGTGTTGTCTTTCTTAATATCCGTATCGGCCTGCTTTTTAGCGTTTGTTTTTTCAACCAAATTGATGGTTAAAATATCGCCCACTCTTCTGGCTCTTATATCTTCAAACAAACGAATTTCATGACCCGCCTGATAAATTGAACCATTATTGCTTTGCGGCTTTTGATAAGACGCGGGCTGGGCCGGTACGTATTCTGGGTCATGCCGTGGCTTAGACATGTTATCCATCATGGCGCAACCCGGCAGAACGGTTACTAAGATAAGAAGATTAATAAACTTCATCTGCATCACCTTTTGGTTATAAATCCTGCATTAAACGTTGCAGCATTTGATCGGCGTTTGAAATGGCTTTGGAGTTCATCTCATACGCACGCTGCGTTTCGATCATGCTCACCAGTTCTTCCACCACGTTGACGTTTGATGTTTCAAGCGATCCTTCGGATAGAATACCCACGCCGGATTGACCCGGTGTCGTCACCGATGGGCTACCACTGGATAAGGATTCCCTAAATTGATTTTCGCCGATAGGGTCTAAACCCGTCGGGTTAATGAAGTCGGCCAGCGTGATACTACCCACCTGAGAAGGAGCTGTTGCGCCAGGTTGCAATACCGATACCGTGCCATCAATGCCGACGGTAACGCTTAACGCATCACTCGGTATACTGATTGAAGGCTCTAAAGGGTAACCACCTGAGGTGACCATTTGGCCGTCGCCGTCTAATTTAAATCCACCATCTCGTGTATAGGTGATGCTGCCATCCGGACGGAGTATCTGAAAGAACCCACGGCCATTTACCGCCAGATCCAACGAGTTACCGGTTTGTTGTATGCTGCCCTGAGTATGCGTTTTTTCAGTCGCTACGGTGCGTACACCGGTACCAATTTGCAGGCCCGTTGGTAACGTCGTATCTTGCGATGATTGCGCGCCGACTTGCCTGACATTTTGGTATAACAAGTCTTCAAATATTGCGCGTGATTTTTTAAACCCCGTTGTATTAACGTTGGCCAGGTTATTGGAAATAACCGACATACGGGTTTGTTGTGCTTCTAAACCCGTTTTACTGATCCACATTGACGCTGTTGACATATTTTTCTCCTAACCTATACGCATTAGCTGTGCGCTAGATGCTTCGTTATCGCTCACTGTTTTCATCATTTTGACCTGTAATTCAAAATTACGAGCCAACTCGATCATACTGACCATCGCGCTTACCACGCTGACGTTACTGCCTTCAACCGCTCCTGACACCAGCCTTACTTTCGCACTGGCCTCCGCTTCTAGCCCATTACTTAACCTAAATAAGCCGTCTTTACCTTTTGTCATATCCGCCAATTCAGGACTCACTAATTTGATCCTGTCGATAGCGGATAAGGTAGCTGCGGTATCACCTAAAGGAATAATGCTAATAGTGCCATCGCTGCCTATTTCTATTTTTTCTGCTTCAGGCAAAATCACTGGGCCGCCACCACCTAATACGGGTAAGCCCGTGCCGGTTGTTAACAGCCCCGTTGGCGTTATTCTTAAATCACCCGCTCGGGTATAAGCCTCAGAGCCATCACCAGTTTGCACGGCGATCCAGCCTTCACCTTTAATCGCTACGTCTAATTCACGACCCGTTTGTTGCATCGTTCCGTTCTCAAAATCGATGCCTGGACGTTCGGCCATCGCGTAAACGTGAGATGGATGACCAGGGCCGTAGACCGGCATGCTTCTAAATTGAGACAGGTCTGCTTTAAAGCCCGTGGTATTAGCATTTGCCAAGTTATGCGAATTGACCGCTTGCGCCATCATCGCTTGCTTGGCGCCACTCATTGCTACGTAAAGACTGCTATCCATGATTATTCTCTCTGAGCTCTATAAATTAACGAATGTTAATAATGGCCTGCTGGATGGTATCTTGAGTCGAGATTGCTTGCGCATTAGCCTGGAAATTACGTTGCGAGGTAATCAAATTGACTAACTGCGTTGCAATATCCACGTTTGACGCCTCAAGCGCACCCGACTGCATGGAACCAAAACCAGCCGTCCCCGCGGCACCAATAATTTTATCGCCAGAGGTGAAAGTCTCGCCCCAGCTGGTGTCGCCTAACTGGCGCAAGCCTTGTGTATTAGGGAAAGAGGCAAGAGCAACCTGGCCCAATAAGTCGGATTGGCCATTGGTGAAACGGGCAAAGACCACACCCGTCTGATCAATTTCGATACCACTTAAACGGCCTGATGCAAAACCATCCTGGTTCAAGCCATTTACTGCAAAACCTCCGCCATATTGGGTCGTAGCAGAATAATCGAAGCCTATCGTAATATCGCTAGAACCGTTGCCTATCGTTAAACCATCGAAAGCGACATTGCTGTTAGTCGTTGTACCCGCGCTAGTGGTAACATCCTGAAAAGAGCCGAGACCGTCAAAGGTCATGGTGAAAAAATCATCTGCAGCAGTGTTTATCGTTAATGGGTTTCCATCAACAGTTGTATGCACTTGCCATTCGTTGACCGCCGGGTCACTGGCTACGAAATACATCGTCGCAGGAAAACCATTACCCAGTGAGTCATACACCGTCGTAGAGGTTGAATGATTGAAGGTATCGGCGTCTAGCGCGCTAAATTCTATCGGGTCGATAGGAAACGTTGTATAACGAATAGGGACCGTTTCCTGAGCGTTTAAATTAAGCGTTGGAACCACACTAGATGTTGCGGCTGGCGCTGAGTCACTGGTGCTCAATTGTAAGGAATCCAGAGCGCCGGTATTAAATGTTCCATTATCATTAGCGGGGAAAATTTGTAATTGTCGGCCCGAACTGTCAACTACAAAACCATCTCTATCGGTAGAAAATGAACCCGCTCGTGTAAATGCCTGGGCGCCATCATCATCAACAATAAAGAACCCTTCACCATTGACCGCCAAATCTAAATTACTTGAAGTAAATTCAATACTACCCTGACTAAATTGTTGCGCAATATTTGAAACGCGTACACCACTACCAGGGGTGTTACCAGAGACACCGGTGAACGTCGTCGCAAATACGTCTACGAACTCAGCACGCGATTCTTTAAAGCCCGTTGTTGATGAGTTAGCAATGTTATTGCCTACGACAGAAAGATCTGTTGAGGCGGCGTCTAAACCACTTAATGAGGTACGAAATGACATAATATTCTCCTAAAAATTTAAAATATTCTACGGACGTCGCTGAAATCAACGCTACCCAGGCCGGCTATATTTAGCTGAAGCCCCCTACCCGGACCGCCTAAGGTGACACTCTCCACATCCACCAACAATTGCGTGTCGAGTTCAAAATTTTGGCCATCGAGTCGTGCTTTTGCATTCACTACATAGTTGCCTGGAGGAGCAACACTTCCATCATTCATTTTTCCGTCCCAGACAAAAGGAACGGCGCCAGCAGCTTGAGTACCCAATGAGATGGTTTTTATCAACTCACCGCTTTGATTAGATATATCAATGGATACGTCGGGCGAGCTAGCCGGTAAGGTCACCTCACCTTCTATAGCTCCACCCTCGCTTAACGCACCCTGTTGAAGCGGTACGATGACGCGGCGGCCAACCAGGTTAGCCGCTTGTAAAGCCTGGTCATTGACGACTGATGATGCAAATTCTGAAAAAGATGTCTGCAGATCACCAATACCTGAGACAGTACTAAATTGTGCAATTTGACCAAGAAAAGCGCCACTATCCATAGGATCCAGCGGGTCTTGATTTTTTAGCTGAGTGACCATTAGCTCTAAAAAATCACCCTGCCCAAGATCACCATCTTTTTTGGCTGCTGTGGCCTGGTTTTGCTTCGTTAAGCCAAGGCTTTGTAGTGCATTGAAATCGATTTCTGGCATATCTATTCTCCGTTATTGACCGATTTTTAAGGTTTGTTGTAAGAGTTGTTTTGCGGTGTTGAGCATTTCAACGTTATTTTTAAAGCTTTGGCTGGCAGACATCATATTTGCCATCTCTTCAACCACATTGACGTTTGGTTTGTAGATATAACCGTCCTGGTTCGCCATGGGGTGTTGTGGTGCATATTCCTGACGAAGTGGTGCCTGGCTTTCAACTACACCTAACACGCGCACTCCTGAGGAATTTGACTGACGACCATTCAATTCATTTTGCAAAACAGCGCCGAACACCGGTTGACGCGAACGGTACGTTTCGTTTGTACTGCTGCTGACGGTATCGGCATTGGCCATATTGCTCGCGACCAGGTTTAAGCGTGTTGTTTGTGCGCTCATACCGCTACTGGCGATATCAAAAATATTATATAAAGACATGTTTATTCGCCTCTCAATGCTGACAGGTAACCGGTAATCTTACCGTTTAAAAAACGAAGTGATGTTTGGTAGTCCATCGCATTTTCTGCGTATTTAGCTTGTTCTACTTGCGTATCCACCGTGTTGCCATCTAACGATGCGCTGGTAGGAATGCGGTAAGCCAAAGAAACCGATGCGGGTGTTTTATCAAACGCGATATGTTGCTCATGCGTTTGTTTAATGTGCCCTGCAGATGTATTTAAATTACTTAGAATTGATTTAAAGTCAAAATCCCTGGCCTTATATCCAGGCGTATCGGAATTAGCCATATTAGAAGCCAGCACCTCGGCCCGTTTTGAACGGAAAATAAGTGCTTGTTCGTGTACGCCAAATAATGAATCAATGCTCGCTGCCATATGCCGCTCCTGTTTCGTTGAAAACAATAGAGCAGAAACCGTGCCAGTTTTATTTATTATTTAGTTTCAATGAGTTAGCGTTTAAATAATGTTTAAAATTAGCGGAAAAAGCGGCAAAAACCGGCAAGGCGGCAAAAAAGAGCGCTAAATTTTTCGGTAACACTTGCAGTCGGCGTTACGAATAACATCTAAACTTTTTATTTCAGCAGGAAGAATTTCTGAGCTACTTAAAAAAAGATAGGCGCCCTGCTTCATTACACTGGTGATCCGATTGAGGATATCGATCTTTGCTGGGACAGCGAAATACATCAGCACATTCCTGCAAAAAATAATATCAAATTGACCCAGATTAGAAAAATCTTTTAGTAAATTTAGCCGGCCAAATGTTACTCTGGAGCGATGCGATGAAGCTATTTGCCATCCATCAGGAACTCCTGTGAAATGCTTATTTTTTATATTATTTGGCATCCCCCTGGTGAGTTCGACGTCTGAATAGATCCCGGCTTTTGCTTTGCTTAAAGCCTTATCGGAAACATCAGTAGCAATGATTTTCAGGTAGGGTTTTTTAGCAGCCTTCTTCAACGCTTTATCGATAGAAAGGCTAATACTGAACGGTTCTTGCCCTGTGGCACAAGCCGCTGACCAGATGGTTAGTTGGGGGCTTGATTCAAGCATTTCTGGTAATAGTGTTGTTTCTAAAAAACGAAAGTGTGACGAGTCTTTAAACCAGAAAGTTTCATCCGTAGTCATCACATCAATAACCTTAGCCGCCAATTCTTTATCAGGCATCGCTTCTATCATCGAAAGCAGATCTGACAGGTCGTCCATACCCACTTCTTTCATTAGTGGACGCAAACGATTGGTCACCAGGTATTGCTTACTGTCCGACAGTAAAATTCCGCTATTATTTTTTAAGAATTTTCGAAAGCGCAAAAACTCGTGTGTCGTTAACTCCATTTAACCACCAGCACGATATAAAACATTATTGAGTAACGGTTATATACCTTGAACCTGGCGTATTCGATTTTGTATCGCTTCAGCTAATTCATCTGGTTTATATTTCGCCATAAAAATGTCGGCACCCACTCGTTTAACCATGGTTTCATTGAAAACTCCACTAAGAGACGTGTGCAGCATTACATATAACCCCTCAAGTTCCGGCATTTTTCGTATCTCGGTCACCAGGGTATAGCCATCCATCACGGGCATTTCCACGTCTGAAACGACTAAGGTTAAAAAAGAAGGCACATCAACTCCATTGGCTACCCACTTTTTCAATACGTTTAGGCCTTCTCTACCATCATTAGCAAAAGTACATTCCATTCCAAGGTCATCAATCACTCTTTTTATCTGGTTTCGCGCTACGGCAGAGTCGTCAACTACGAGCACGTGCCCTTTGTTCGCCAATTTTTTATCTATAACACCTTTAGAAACGCCATCAGGGCCTGCAACCACCTCACTAAGAATCTTTTCAACGTCAATGATTAACACATAATCGTCGTCAACTTCGGTAATGGCGGTCACGTAGCCGCCTGATTCAATTCCTTCTGGTGGTGGCTTAATATCTTTCCAATACAAATTAACAATACGATCTACATCCGCTACTAAAAACCCCTGTACCGAGCGATTGAATTCCGTGATAATGACAAACGAATTATCGCTATCGTCCAGGCGCTCTTCACCTATCGCCATTGACATATCTATAACCGGAATATCCTTGCCGCGTAGCTGGCAAATGCCGCGAACAACTGGCTTCCCGCCTGGTATTTTAGTCAGGTTTGGTCGTTGAATTACTTCCTGAATTTTAAAAACATTAATACCATATTTTTGACCTCCAGCCAGGGTGAAAATCAAAATCTCCAACCTGTTGGTACCCGCTAAGTTAGTGCGGTCGTCAATCCCCGATAGTATTCCTGCCATTTCTGTCACCTTAGTATATTTGTAGTTTGTAATTTGTAAGATATAAAAATTACGGCATATTTAATGCATGTATATAAAAATCAAATTATTATGTAAAGCATAGACTATAACTATGAAACTGTTTTTAAAAAAAGCCTTTTTTTTTCTACTCATTATCCAGTCGGTTCAAGCAGCTGACGATCTTTTTGAGGACCACCAAGATATCAAACGGCAAGCCACCTCTTTTTTAGAGTCAAAACTAGACTCATTGGGGAATGAATATAACATACAAATACTGAATATTGATCACCGCCTTAAAGTAAAAAAATGCCAATCTCCAATTCAAATAGAACTGGCTGAGGAGCTTATAAAAGCTGGTAAAAACACATTAAAGGTTCGTTGCAATTCAGGCACTCCCTGGCGCTTATTTATGTCTGCAAATATTAAAGTATTTGGATACGCTATCATTGCAAAACACCCACTGAGAAAGGGGCATTTAATTAAAAAAAACGACCTTGAATTAAAAAAAATAGAACTATCAAGACTTCACTCCCCTTATTTGAGAGAT
>JASJGO010000184.1:0-9709 GCA_033791505.1 Cycloclasticus sp. | reverse complement strand
ATATCGGGTTCGTCATCTACGATGAGGGCTAGTGGCTGGGTCATTGCGTATATTTTTAGTGCGTTGTTAACAGTAAGGTGAATCGGCTGCCACCATTTGGGTTAGCGGCGTAGCTTAACTTAGCATGATTGAGTTCAGCGAGTTGGCTTGAAATATAAAGGCCTAAACCAGTGCCAGATGGCGAAGTGGTATAAAAGGGTTCAAAAATTTGTTGCACCACTTTTTCGTCCATTCCTTTGCCGTTATCGATGACGGATATGTAAACTTGTTGTGTAACGGGGTGTAGCCCAGTGGTGATTTCTATCAAAGAAGTCGCCGAACTTGCCTGACCATATTTTAGGGCGTTGCTGCACAGGTTGTCGATAATTTGTTTAAGGTGGTTTTTATCAAAATTAACATTTTGTACTTCCTTGTTACTGGTGATTTTCAACGGCGAATGCTGTAGGCCAAACTGCTCCTTAAAGTCCTTGTCAAATTCAGCCAGCCAGGGTTTTAAAAGGATCGATTCAATATTATTTTGTTCCTGTCGAGACAGTTGAAGAATGCTTTTGACGATACTATTCACGCGCCCGCTATGGTTGTGAATGATATCGAGTAAACGCCGGTCTTCTTTTTCAATGGCGCTAGACTCGGATAGTAACTCACCAGCGTGACTTATGGCCCCTAGCGGATTACGTATTTCGTGCGCGATGCTTGCGGTTAAACGGCCTAGTGAGGCCAGCTTGCCTTGCTGAATTTGTTGATCAATGGAAGACAGGTCATCGAGAAATATGATGTACGCATTATCGGCAAGACTATCCAGTTGGCTAAAGCGCAGTTTTGTTCTAGGGGAATTAGAGTTGGTCGCCAAGATGGCGGTGTTTTCAGATGGTACTCTTAACCAGCGTTTGAACAGTTGCCAGCACTCCAAAGAGGCATCGGATAAGGAGCCTCCAATAGTAATTACTTGGCCAAGCAGCGCGCTGGCCGCCCCATTGGCCAGGCGAATACAATTTTGATGGTCAACAACGATAATGCCAGATTGCAAGTGTTTGATGATGTAGTCGTTTAGTTGAACCAAATCGTCGATATCTCGACTTTGTTGTAAGGCAATTTCTTCCGAGCTTTCAACGCGTTTTGCTAGCACCAGCGCGAGCAGGGCAATAGTGAAAAAGGAAGCGCTTAACACGCCGGCATAGGTATAAGCCGTTTTAGCAAAGGCGTTGCTGAAATCGACATAGGTTTGTTCTCCTAGTACAGCAAAAGTGGCGACTGCGGCGAAAACCAGTGTGCACTGCCCGCCGGCTAATAACCCGCCAGCGGCAACACTAACGGCCAATAAAACACCCAGTCCACTGGTAATGCCACCGCTGGCGTGCATCAGCAGGCTGAGAACGACAATATCAAGCAGAATTTTAAACTGCACCTGCTTTGTGTAAGCGATATACGGTTTACGAATAAAGACCGTGCTAAAAAGAATAAGTGCAAGATAACTGAGGCTGACGGATTGGAATAAACTTTCGTTACTCTGGCCAAAAATAGAAGGCCCGGTTTGACTTACGAATAAGCCAAAGAAAGCGCTCGCAAGGACTATTTGGTAGGCGTGGAAAACTTTAAGCGTGCGCCACGCCTGTTCTGTAGGCAGGTAAAAGCCGCTGCCAAAAGGGCAGGTTTTTACAAAATCATTTTCTCTTTTTACGGTGACCATTTATTTATTATAGGTGTTTAGGTGGTTTTATTAGAAAAATCACCTAAAATACAGTCATTAAAAAAGCGTTTAACGATAAAGGAAAATAAATGAATTTACATGAATACCAGGCAAAACAACTATTTGCTGAGTTCGGTGTTGCTGTTCCTCTTGGCAAGCCTGCACGTTCAGCAAAAGAAGCCGTTAATGTTGCCAAGGAATTAGGCGGTGATTGTTGGGTCGTTAAAGCCCAGGTCCACGCCGGTGGTCGCGGTAAGGCAGGTGGTGTGAAACTGTGTAAAGGCCTGGATGAAGTTGAAGCGTTCAGTAGAAAATTGTTGGGCACGCGTCTGGTGACGCCGCAAACTGACGCAGAAGGTCTGCCGATTGAAACCTTAATTGTCGAAGAAGTGAAGCCTATTGATCGTGAGTTATATTTAAGCGCGGTGGTTGATCGAGCCAGTAAGCGTATTATGTTTATGGCCTCTGAAGCCGGTGGCATGGACATTGAGGAAGTGGCGGAAGAAACGCCAGAAAAAATCTTATTAGTAGCGGTTGATCCTGTCGCCGGTCTACAACCTTACCAATGCCGAAATATAGCCTTTAAAATGGGCATGGAAGGCAAGCAGGTCGGTCAGCTGTTTAAAGTGATGTCCGGGATATTGCAGGTCTTTTTAGCCAAAGATGCCAGCCAGGTCGAAATTAACCCGCTAATTGTAAATGGCGATGGTGACTTGATTGCTTTAGACGCGAAGGTGAATTTAGACGATAACGCGGCTTACCGTCACCCAGAAATGGTGTCTATGCGCGACCCGTCGCAAGAAGACGAAAAGGAATATTTGGCGCAACAACACGACCTCAACTACATTACGTTAAATGGCAATATTGGCTGTATGGTTAATGGCGCGGGTTTAGCCATGGCGACGATGGATTTAGTGAAACTCGAAGGCGGGTTTCCTGCTAACTTTTTAGACGTTGGTGGTGGCGCTACGGCAGAACGAGTTGCTGAAGCCTTCAAGCTCATTTTGTCTGACGATAAAGTAAAAGTCGTGCTGGTTAATATTTTCGGCGGTATCGTACGCTGTAACCTGATCGCCGAAGGCATTATCGAAGCAATTAAAGAGGTTGGCGTCAGTGTGCCGGTAGTGGTTCGTTTAGAAGGCACTAATGCCGATCAAGGTCGTCAGCTACTTAAAGATTCAGGGCTGGACATTATCGCCGCGGATGATTTAACACTAGCAGCGCAAGCGGCCGTAAAAGCAGCGCTTTAAGTAAGGAATAATATGAGTATTTTAATTAATAAAGACACGAAAGTAATTTGCCAGGGTTTTACCGGTAAACAAGGCACCTTCCATTCTGAGCAGGCGATTGCCTATGGAACTAAGGTAGTGGGTGGTGTAACACCAGGCCGTGGCGGCGAAAAACATTTGGATTTACCCGTTTTTAATACCGTTGAAGACGCAGTAAAAGCAACGGGTGCAGAAGCCACGATGATTTATGTGCCGCCTCCGTTCGCAGCGGACGCTATTTTAGAAGCTGCGGCGGCAGGTATTAAAGTGATCGTCTGTATTACAGAAGGCATTCCCGTATTAGATATGTTAAAAGTGAAAGCGGCGTTAGAACAATATCAGGATGCCGTATTGATTGGGCCAAACTGTCCGGGTGTGATAACACCGGGTGAATGTAAAATCGGCATCATGCCTGGCTTTATTCATCAAGCGGGTAGTATTGGTGTGGTTTCTCGTTCAGGCACCTTAACCTATGAAGCGGTTCATCAAACTACGCTGGCAGGTCTAGGACAAAGCACCTGTGTCGGTATCGGTGGCGACCCTATCCATGGCATGAACTTTATCGATGTTATCTCGCGCTTTGAAAAAGACGAGCAAACCAAAGGCATTATTATGGTCGGTGAAATCGGTGGAACGGCGGAAGAAGAAGCCGCTGAGTACATAAAAAATCACGTAACTAAACCGGTTGTGGGCTATATCGCTGGCGTTACAGCACCTCCTGGCAAGCGGATGGGTCACGCGGGCGCGATTGTTTCTGGCGGCAAAGGTACCGCAGATGCTAAATTTGAAGCACTGGAAGCAGCGGGCGTTCATATTGTAAAATCTCCCGCGCAAATGGGTGCAAAAATGAAAGAAATTTTAGGTTAGCTAGTTACCGAAAAGATAAATCAGGGCTGTACTTGTTGCGGCCCTTTTTTTGTCTTGCGCCTGCTGACCTAAAGGGATAAATAAATAATACTATATTGTTATGAAGATAGCCGTTGTGCAGTTTAACCCCCGCGTTGGCGACTTGATCGGCAATGCTGATCGAATTATCGATTTTTGTGCTCAAGCCATTGATCACGGTTCGAACGCGATTATTTTTCCTGAATTAGCGATAACGGGTTACCCGCCAGAAGATTTATTGCTGCGCGATGACTTTATTTACAGTGTTGAAAAAGAACTAGAGCGCATTGCTAATAACTGCCCGTTTATTACGATCATTTTGGGCTACCCAGAAAGAGATGAAAGTGGGCTGTTTAACAGCGCGGCGGTATTACAGGCCGGACAATTAATCGCTAATTACCGAAAGCAACGCTTACCAAATTACGGCGTATTTGATGAAAAACGGTATTTTGAGCCGGGCTCTCAGGCTTGTACGTTTGACCTTGACGGCCTAAGAATTGGTTTAACGCTGTGTGAAGATATCTGGACGCCGGCGGTCTGTCAGCAGCTTAAACAGAGCGGCGCTTCACTCATCATTAACCTGAACGCCTCGCCTTTTGAAATTAACAAAGCCCAGCTTCGTATGGACACGGTACGGGCGAGAGTGGAAGAAACCGGCCTGCCTTTTATTTACCTAAACCAGGTCGGTGGGCAAGACGAACTCGTTTTTGACGGTGGTTCGTTTGCAATGAATGCCAATCAGGTCGTTACCCAGACCCTGCCAGCGTTTGAAGAAACGATGGAATTTATAGAGCTCGCTGACAGTGGCGAACCGAAGGCCGCCATGAGCACTATGGCTGAGCCGCTGTCGGATCTGGCGAATATTTATCATGCGCTACTACTCGGCACGCGTGATTACGTCAGGAAGAATGGTTTTAAAGGAGCCATTCTTGGTTTGTCGGGCGGTATTGATTCGGCACTGACGCTTGCGATTGCGGTAGATGCCCTGGGCGCTGATTGCGTCGAAGTGGTGTTGATGCCGTCTAAATATACCGCTGATATGAGTAATGAGGATGCGATAATACAAGCAAATACGATGGCTGTTCAGCACCATATCATCCCCATTGCTCCAGCTGTTGAAGCTTTTTCCTCCATGCTAGCAGAAACCTTTGAAGGGCTTGAAGCGGATGTTACTGAAGAAAACATACAGGCGCGTAGCCGCGGCGTGCTGCTGATGGCCATTTCAAATAAGAAAAGAAAAATATTGCTGACGACGGGTAATAAAAGTGAAATGAGCGTAGGTTATGCCACGTTGTACGGCGATATGGCGGGTGGTTTTGCACCGATAAAAGACGTGCCAAAAATGATGGTTTTCGCCCTCGCAAAGTACCGTAATAACATATCGCCCGTGATACCTGAGCGCGTTATAGATCGGCCGCCATCAGCTGAGCTCGCAGCAGATCAAAAAGACGAAGATAGCTTGCCGCCGTACTCGGTGCTCGACGATATTTTAGAGCGTTATATCGAGTTGGATCAGTCGAGGCTGCAAATAATACAGGCCGGTTATGAGCAAGACGTGGTTGACCGCGTCTTGAGGCTGGTCGAGCAAAATGAATATAAACGTCGCCAGTCACCACCAGGTGTCAAGGTGACCTCCCGCGCGTTTGGCCGTGAGCGCCGTTTTCCGATCACATCGGGATTCAGTAAAGTCCTATTTCCCTCAGACTAACTATTTATCTAGCTCAAGATAGTTCCATATTTTTTCTGAAACCGTTTTTTCGTGAGCGTACTCAGGGTTGTCTAACGGTGGTAACCCATGGGGGTAATTGAGGTCATAGATACGTTGGGCATCGGCCGATAGATCATTCATGCCGGATAGTTTATACGCCTTCACCATCAATAACAGTGCGCGTGGAACGGCGGTTGTTTTTTGGTAATTTTCAATGATATTCCTGGCTCGGTTGATAGCGGCAACGTAGGCTTTTCGTTTCATGTAATATTCCGCTACATTCAAATCGTGTAACGCCAGGTTAGACTTTAAAGCAATAATTCGTTGCTTTGAATCACCTGCGTATTTGCTGTCGGGAAAGCGGCGCAATAGCGTTTCAAAATCATCGAGAGATTTGATGGCGGCGCCAGGGTCACGTTGTGACTTGTCGGTGGGTAAGTAACGTTCTAAGAAGCCAATACCTCGATTGAAATTTATCAAACCCTTAAGATAATAGATGTAATCGATATTTTCGTGACGCGGGTGAATACGAATAAAACGATCAGCGGTGGCCAGAGCAGATTCGGGCTCGTCATTTTTGTAATACGCGTAAGTCAGGTCAATTTGCGCCTGCTGGGCGTACGTTCCAAATGGATAGCGCGACTCCAGACTTTCATATAGCTCAATTGCGCTAAGATAATTCTCGTCATTTAAAGAGGTTTTCGCTTCGTTATAAAAATCGGAGGCGGACCAATTGGCTTTTTCATCGGGGGCATCGTTTGGCGTTACTACATCCACAATAGAGCAGGCGCTTAAAGTGACAAAAATAACGACTAACAGAATTCGTTTAATAGGTAGGTATTTAATAAAAGTCATGAGTTAAATAACGAGTTAAGAGAAATTAAGCGGTTATAATGCCGTAGCACATCAATTATTACAATGTTATCGGCTTGAAAAAACATCAACAAATAAAATTAATTATACCTGACGAGATGGCGGGTCAACGACTCGACCAGGCCTTAGCAGAATTATGCCCTGAATATTCGCGTAGCCGACTGAAAAGTTGGCTCAATAGCGGCGATATTCTTATTGATAATGCGAGCCTTCGCCCGCGAGATAAAATTAACGGTGGCGAGTCGGTGGTTATCAACCCGATCGCAGATACTTCTTTAGATGTCAAAGCCGAGCCGATTAAACTAGATATCGTTTATCAGGACGACGCGATGATTGTGGTCAATAAGCCGGCCGGGCTAGTGGTTCATCCCGCTGCTGGTAATTGGGACGGCACCTTGCAAAATGCCTTGCTACACCATGATCCTGAATTAGAGGGGCTGCCACGAGCGGGGCTAGTGCACCGGATTGATAAAGAGACCAGTGGCTTATTGATGGTGGCGCGCACCCTAACGGTGCATAAAGTGTTGGTTGAACAGCTTCAAGCGAGGGCTTTTCAACGAGAATATTTGGCGGTCGTCAGGGGGTATATAACGGCGGGTGGCACGATCAATGAAGCGATAGCACGGCACCCAACGGATCGTAAACGCTACGCGGTACGAGCTGGTGGCAAAGAAGCCGTGACGCACTATCGTGTTGAAAAGCGGTTTGCTAAACACACCCTATTAAGGGTTAAACTCGAAACGGGCCGTACGCACCAAATACGCGTGCACCTCAGTCATAGGCATCACCCGATTGTGGGTGACCAGGTTTATGGCGGGCGTTATAAAGCGATCGCAAATGCCAGCGAGTTACTCAGTGAAACCTTACGTGGATTTAGACGACAAGCCCTGCACGCGGCCAGATTAGGCGTCGTGCACCCGGTAACGGGCGAAGAAATTTCCTGGGAATGCGAGCTTCCCTCTGATATGGCCAATTTGGTTCGGGTGTTGCAGCAAGAGTGCCCTGCTAAATAGCATGCGCCCGCACTTTATCGTACCCAATTGGCCTGCGCCAAAACAAGTTGAGGCGTTAACGACGTGCCGAAACGGTGGCGTGAGCGTCGGGGCTTATTCGAGTTTTAATCTGGCTCAGCACGTTAACGATGACGCAAAGGCGGTTACTCGGAATAGGGCAGCGCTGGTTGCTGAATTAGAGTTGCCAGCAGACCCCGTATGGTTAGACCAAGTTCACGGGGTCGATGTAGTGGAGCTGAATCAGCTCAATAGACACACAACTAGCCAGGCGGATGCATCCCTGACGCGTACTCAAGGCCCGGTTTGCGCGGTGTTAACGGCGGACTGTTTGCCCATTTTATTCTGTAAGCAAGACGGATCCGCAGTCGCAGCGGTGCACGCGGGTTGGCGTGGACTGCTATCTGGCGTCATAGAAAAAACCATAGCAGCACTGGGTGATACAGAACAAATTCTCGCTTGGCTGGGCCCTGGGATTGGACCGGGTCGTTTTGAAGTGGGTACTGAAGTAAAAGAGGCGTTTGTCAAAAAAAACACCGTGATGCAACAGGCTTTTCGACAAACCGATAAGACCCATCACCTAGCTGATTTGTATGCTTTAGCAAGAATGACGTTGATTCAATGCGGTGTAAAAAGAATATATGGCGGTGAGCATTGCACGTATAATGAGGCCGATAAGTTTTACTCCTACCGACGAGAGCCCGTAACGGGTCGGATGGTTTCGTTAATCTGGCTTCAACCTTAACCTTTATTTATATCGATGAGCGCATTAACCTGGATCATTCTCTTTACCTTGATGGGCGGCGTGCTGAGCGTTTTGGCCGCGTCTTTGGTGCTGGCCTTACCAAAAAAAATCATTAGCAAAGCGCTGCCGTTTAGCGTTAGTTTTGCCACTGGCGCGCTACTAAGCGTCTCTTTCGTCGGTTTAATACCGCACGCATTAGAAGAAGTAGGCGCTGACAATTTCCACACGCTATCAATCACCATACTGGGCGGTTTGATGTTCTTTTTTGTGCTGGAAAAACTGGTGCTATGGCGGCATTGCCATCACGACGATTGTGAAGGACACATCGATGTGAGCGCGCATAGCCATAAGTCTGCTGGCACACTGATATTGGTTGGCGATAGCGTGCACAATTTTGTCGACGGTGTTTTAATTGCAGCGGCTTTTTTAACCGATATTCACCTGGGCGTGGTGACGGCGCTGGCGGTAACGGCGCATGAAATTCCGCAAGAAGTGGGAGATTTTGCCATTTTATTACAAAGTGGATTTAGCCGTAAAAAAGCCATTTTGTATAATGTTATTTCCAGCTTAGCAACGTTGGTTGGTGGCCTGTTAGCCTACTTCTGGTTGGCTGACTTTGAAGGTATATTGCCCTATGTATTGGCGTTTGCTGCAGCCAGTTTTATTTATATCGCGGTAGCCGATTTAATTCCTACGCTACATAAGCGCGTTAATTTATCAGCCGCCGTTGAGCAAATTGTGTTAATGCTGTTCGGCATTGCGTTAATAAGCTGGCTGCATGGCTTTATTCACTAAATTTACTGAGTTAAAAAAGCTGAGCTGATTTAGATCATTGACTTGTCGCTCTATCGACCCCATTAATAGGTTATCAACCAATAATGAGGAATAACGAATGCGAATGGATAAACTGACCAGTCAATTTCAAATGGCTCTGTCGGATGCGCAAAGTTTAGCGCTAGGCAAAGAGCATCAATTTATAGAACCGACGCACTTACTGATAGCGATGCTTGATCAGCAAGGCGCGAGTGTCCGTCACTTGCTGAATTTGGCCGGTGTGAATGTGAATAAATTACGTTCATCTTTAGGTGATGCGCTCGATCGGTTGCCAACCGTTGAAGGTGCTGCGGGCGACGTTCAAGTGTCTAACGACCTCAGTCGTTTATTGAATGTAACCGATCAACTCGCGCAAAAACGCAAAGATGCTTATATTTCAAGCGAACTGTTTGTACTGGCGGCGCTCGAAGATAAAGGTCAGGCTGGTAAGGCTTTGCAGGAATCCGGGGCGACGAAAAGCTTAGTGGAAAAGGCGATTGACGACGTGCGCGGTGGTGAAGCGGTGACCGACCAAAACGCCGAAGAAAATCGGCAGGCGCTGGAAAAATACAGTATCGATCTAACCGAAAGAGCCGAGCAGGGTAAGTTGGACCCAGTTATTGGTCGAGATGAAGAAATTAATGCTATAGTTAAAGTTTTAGGTCGTCGCCGTAAAAATAACCCTGTTTTAGTAGGTGAAGCTGGTGTAGGAAAAACTGC